>NZ_MJGT01000093.1:0-247 GCF_001864975.1 Curtobacterium sp. MMLR14_002 | reverse complement strand
CGCAGTTCGAGGTGGGAAGTGGCAGGACCTACCCTGGACGGATGCTCTCCCGCCGCGAAGCCGCCGTCCGGCTCGACATCCCCCTCGAGATGGCGACCCGCCACGGCATCCCGTCGCGCCTGAGCGAAGCGGAGCTCGACGCGATCGAGCAGGACCCGCCCGCCTGGCTCGTGCAGTCTCGCGCCAACCGCACCGGCACGAAGAAGGTCTGGACGCGTCTGGAGTGCGTGGTCTGCGGCTTCGACGA
>NZ_MJGT01000092.1:1500-1847 GCF_001864975.1 Curtobacterium sp. MMLR14_002 | reverse complement strand
CTCGACCTCGGCCGGGGCGAACGACACCTCGGCGCGCTTCAGGTCGACGTCGCGGTCACCGGGCAGGCCGACGACCACGACCTCACGCGTGCCGTCGAGGTGGGTGAGCGCGAGGACGACGTTCTTCAGCGTGTCGGCAGCGGTCCACGGGGCGCCCTCGCGCGGCGCGACCTGGTTCGCGTGGGCGACGAGCGTGTCGATCGTCGGGGTGTCCGACGCCGGCAGCAGCACGGGCTCCGGCTGGCCCTCGATCGGCAGCGACTCGGGGACGGGGGTGACGTACGCCTCGACGTTGGCCGCGTAGCCGCCGGCGCTGCGGACGAAGGTGTCCTCGCCGACGCCGATCG
>NZ_MJGT01000092.1:0-834 GCF_001864975.1 Curtobacterium sp. MMLR14_002 | reverse complement strand
GCCGACGCCGATCGGGTGCAGGAACTCCTCGGACTTCGAGCCGCCCATCGCGCCGGCGTCGGCCTTGACGATGACGTAGTCGAGGCCGAGTCGGGCGAAGATCTTCTCGTACGCGTCGCGCATGACCTGGTAGCTGCGCTCGAGGCCCTCGTCGGTGAGGTCGAACGAGTACGCGTCCTTCATGGTGAACTCGCGGCCGCGCAGGAGCCCGGCGCGAGGCCGGGCTTCGTCGCGGTACTTGTCCTGGATCTGGAACAGCGTGACCGGCAGGTCCTTGTAGGACGAGTACAGGTCCTTCACCAGGAGCGCGAACATCTCCTCGTGCGTGGGGGCGAGCAGGTAGTCGGACCCCTTGCGGTCCTGCAGGCGGAACATGCCGTCGCCGTACTCGGTCCAGCGGTTCGTCGCCTCGTACGGCTCACGGGGCAGGAGCGCGGGCAGCAGGACCTCCTGCGCACCGGCTGCGACCATCTCGTCGCGGATGATCGCCTCGATCTTGGCGCGCACCCGGAGGCCGAGCGGCAGCCAGGCGAAGATCCCCGGGGACTGGCGACGGACGTACCCGGCGCGGACGAGCAGCTTGTGGCTCGTCACCTCGGCGTCGGAGGGGTCGTCGCGGAGCGTACGGAGGAACAGATGCGAAAGCCGTGTGACCACGGGGCAAGCCTAGTGGCGGCGGGCCGACGGCGCGGGTTCGCTGCGGTGTCCCCGCCGCTGGGCGCGAGCGGCGCGGTTCGGCACGGTGCGAGGTTCGCTGGCCGGTGCGGCACCAGCCGCTCCGTGCGCGCCTGCAGGCCCGCACCGGGCGATCAACCCGGCGGCCGCTCGCGAAGT
>NZ_MJGT01000091.1:0-272 GCF_001864975.1 Curtobacterium sp. MMLR14_002 | reverse complement strand
GTCCGGCGTCGGTTCGCCCTGCGTCGAGGTGACGCGGAGGTCCCAGAGGGAGACGCCGAACGCGGTGTGCCGACGGTCTGCGACGACCCGGACCCAGCGGCCGGTGACGTCGTCGCCCTCCAACCGGTGGATCACCTCGCCGCCGGTCCCGTGGGCTTCTTCCGCGACGGTCCGCCAGGGGGCGTCTTCGTCGTCGCGGACCTGGATGCGGTAGGCCTCGGCCCACGCGGCCTCCCAGTCGAGCTGCACCTGGTCGATCGGCACGACCTGCC
>NZ_MJGT01000090.1:2594-2757 GCF_001864975.1 Curtobacterium sp. MMLR14_002 | reverse complement strand
CGCGGTCAAGGCCGCGACGCCGAGCCGTCCGGTCCAGGTGCAGGGTCTGTCCTCGGTGCCCCGCGCCGGTGACACCTTCCTCGTCACCGAAGAGGACCGCACGGCGCGTCAGATCGCTGAGAAGCGTGAAGCCGCCGAGCGCAACGCCCTGCTGGCGAAGTCG
>NZ_MJGT01000090.1:874-1887 GCF_001864975.1 Curtobacterium sp. MMLR14_002 | reverse complement strand
ACGCCCTGCTGGCGAAGTCGCGCAAGCGCATCTCGCTCGAGGACTTCACCCGTGCGCTCGAAGAGGGCAAGGTCGAGTCGCTCAACCTCATCATCAAGGGTGACGTCTCCGGTGCCGTCGAGGCACTCGAGCAGTCGCTCCTGGACATCGAGGTCGACGACAGCGTCCAGCTCCGCATCCTGCACCGCGGTGTCGGTGCGATCACGGAGTCGGACATCGACCTCGCCACGATCGACAACGCCATCGTCATCGGCTTCAACGTCCGTCCGGACGTCAAGGCCCGTGAGCGTGCGGCGCGCGAAGGCATCGACGTGCGCTTCTACTCGGTCATCTACAACGCACTCGACGACATCGAGCAGTCCCTCAAGGGCATGCTCAAGCCCGAGTACGAAGAGGTCCAGTCGGGCGTCGCCGAGATCCGCGAGGTGTTCCGTTCCTCGAAGTTCGGCAACATCGCGGGTGTCATCGTCCGCTCCGGCACGATCACGCGCAACGCCAAGGCGCGCGTCATCCGCGAGGGTGTGGTGGTCGCCGATGGCCTGGCCATCGAGTCACTGCGTCGCTTCAAGGACGACGTGACCGAGGTCCGCACGGACTTCGAAGCCGGTATCGGTCTGGGCAAGTTCAACGACATCCAGATCGGCGACGAGGTCGAGACGACCGAACTCGTCGAGAAGCCGCGCGACTGATCGCGTGACTCCTCTGGGCCCCGGCCTCCCCACGCGGGAGGCCGGGGCCCGACCCCTTTCCCACGCAGGACCACCGGCGGGAAGCGTCCCGCCACTGCCTCAGGAGGCACCCAATGGCCGATCCGCAGCGCGCACGCAAGATGGCGGACCGCATCAAGGAAGTCGTCGCACGTCGACTCGACAAGGGTCTGCGGGACCCGCGACTCGGGTTCGTCACGATCACCGACGTCCGTGTGACCGGTGACCTGCAGCACGCGTCGATCTTCTACACCGTCTACGGCACCGACGAGGAGCGTGCGGACTCCGCCGCGGCGCTCAAGGCCG
>NZ_MJGT01000090.1:0-157 GCF_001864975.1 Curtobacterium sp. MMLR14_002 | reverse complement strand
GCCGCGGCGCTCAAGGCCGCGACCGGCATGCTCCGGTCCGAGGTCGGCAAGAACATCACCGCCCGGCTCACGCCGTCGCTCGAGTTCATCGCCGACGCCCTGCCCGAGACCTCGGCGCACATGGAGGACCTGCTCGTGCAGGCCCAGGTGCGCGATG
>NZ_MJGT01000089.1:0-239 GCF_001864975.1 Curtobacterium sp. MMLR14_002 | reverse complement strand
CCACCGGCACCGCCGCCGGCACCCGGACGGGCACCGGGGCCGCCACGGCCACCACCCTGGCCCGGGCGCTGCCCGAAGCCGTTGGGACGGTTGCCCTGACCGGGACCACCCGGACGCGGAGCACCCGGACGGGGCGTGCCCGGACGCGGGGGCTGCGGACGCGGGATGCCACCGCCACCGGCTGCGCCGGCGGCCGGGCGCTGGCCCATGCCCTGGTTGGACGAGTACGGGTTGTTGCC
>NZ_MJGT01000088.1:0-4741 GCF_001864975.1 Curtobacterium sp. MMLR14_002 | reverse complement strand
CCTGGTCCGTTCTTCCGACCAGGTATGCCCGTTTCCACCAGCCATCGCGCCAGTTCTGGGAAGGAACGGGCGTACCTGCGACAGCCGGGCGCCCCGGCCGCCGGGTGTACCGACCGAGAACGGGCGTGCCGGGTGTACCTGGTCGAATCGGGCGTACCTGGTCCGTTCTTCCGACCAGGTACGCCCGTTCCCACCAGCCATCGCGCCCGTTCTGGGAAGGAACGGGCACGCTGGCCACCGTCAGTCGGTGAAGATCACCCCGACGGGCTCGCGCTTCTCCTCCTGGAATTCGTCCTCACCACGACCGAGCGCCCAGTACGCCGACAACGACATCTCGCGCTTCTCCAGCCCCCAGTCGTCCTGCAGCAGCCGACGGATCGCCTTCATCGCGGTCCGCTCGCCGTGCGCGAAGACCTGGACCGGCCGGGAGGCACGCGGCAGCCCGCGGGCCGTCTCCAGCAGGAGCGTGCCCGGCTGGGCGCCGGTGGCGTCCCGGTGCAGCCACCGCAGGTCGACCCCGGCCGGGTGCCGGATGTCCTGCTCGTCCGCGGGCCCGGCCACCTCGACCAGGGCGACCCCGGTGGCGGAGTCGGGCATCGACTCGAGTGCCGCGCCGATCGCGGGCAGGGCGCTGTCGTCACCGAGCAGCACGTGCGTGACGGCCGGGTCGGTGCTCGGCGCGTAGCCGCCACCGGGCCCGGACAGGGCGAGTCGATCGCCCGGCTGCGCGGACGCTGCCCAGGGACCGGCGAGGCCCTCGTCGCCGTGCACGACGAAGTCGATCGCGATGGTCCGCGTGGTGTGGTCGACCGCGCGCACCGTGTAGGTGCGGCGGGCCGGGCGGTCGTGCTTCGGCAGGGTCTCGCGCAGGGCCTCGAGGTCGTACGGCGGCACGAGTCCGAGCGACGGCTTCGCGAGCAGGAGCTTGACGTACTTGTCGGTCGCACCGAGCCGGTCGGGGTCGGCCTGGGCGACGAAGTCCTCGAAGGCCGAGCCGCCCAGGTGCACGCGCACCATGTGGGGCGAGAGCCGTTCGGTGCGGTCGACGACGAAGACGTGCTGGGGGCGTTTGGGTTTCGAGCTCATCGTGGGGGAGCTTCCTCTCGCGGGTTCGGCGCCACCTGGGTGATCCCTGCTTGACGCGCGCATCACTAAGGTTAGCCTTACCTCATGGACTCGACCGTCATCCCGTTCTCCGAGCTGCTGCGCCGACGCACGCGGCGCTCGCACGGTGCCTCGGCCACGAGCGGCTTCATGCAGGACCTGCTCGGCGGCGACTGCGACGTCGCCGACTACGCGGACCTGCTCGGACAGTACGCCTTCGTGTACGACGCGCTCGAGCGGGCGGCGGAACGCATGGCCGACCACCCCGTGGCGGCGCCGTTCGTCACCGCGCAGCTCACCCGGATGCCGGCGATCCGTGCCGACCTCGAGTACCTGATCGGCCCGGACTGGTCCGAGCTGGTGTGCCCGCTGCCCGCGACGACCGCGTACGTGCGGCGCCTCAACGAGGTCGCGGCGGAATGGCCCGGCGGCTTCGTGGCGCACCACTACACGCGGTACCTCGGCGACGTGTCCGGCGGGCACGTGATCGGGCAGGTGCTGGCCGAGCGGTTCGGGTTCGACACGAACGGTGTCCTGTTCTACATCTTCGACCAGGTCGCCGACCCGAGCGACTTCGAGCACACCTACCGGGCCCAGCTCGACGCCGCGCCCTGGACGGCCGACGAGCAGGAGCGGGTGATCGCCGAGGTCGAGCTCGCCTACGACCTGAACCGGGGGCTGCTCGCCGGCCTCGATGCCCGCCGTGCGCCGTTCCGTCAGGAGCCGGGGGACACGACGGTCGCCGCCGTCACGGCCTGACCGCACAGCGGCGGTCGCCGCCGTCACGGCCTGACCGCACAGCGGCGGTCGCCGCGCAGGCCAGCTCGGACCCGGCCCCGCGTCCATCCGGACCCTGCCCCGCGTCCGTCCGGACGGTCGACGTCATGCGCCCCCGGGTGCCGATACGCTGCTGGGACCCGGGACCAGCCTCCCGGACGACCCGGAAAGGACTCCATGACGGCGATCGACGGATCTGCACGCCACGAGCGCGCGCGGGACGACGTCAGCGGTGCGGTCGACAGTGACCTGCGCGCCGACGTCCGGTACCTCGGCAACCTCCTCGGCCGGGTGCTGCGGGAGAACGGGGGCGACGAACTGCTCCACGACGTGGAGTCGTTGCGCGCCGCCGTGATCGACGCCTACGAGGGCGACCACGCCGAGGGTGCAGCGCGTGCCCAAGCGATCGTCTCCGGCATGTCGGCCGAACGCGCCGAGGCCGTGGCACAGGCGTTCACCACCTACTTCCACCTGACGAACCTGGCCGAGGAGCACCACCGCGTGCGGGTCCTCCGGCAGCGCGGTGACGACGGTGGTGTGGCCGGCGACTCGTTCCCCGCCACCTACGCCGAGCTGGTCGCCGAGGTCGGCGAGGCCGAGGCCGCTGAGCGCCTCCGCACCCTGCGGTTCCACCCGGTGCTGACGGCCCACCCGACCGAGGCCCGCCGCCGCGCGGTCACCACGGGTGTCCGCCGCATCACGGACCTCATCGACGAGCGCGACCGCGCCCGCAACGCGACGGCCCGCGCCGAGAACGAGCGCCGCCTGCTCGAGGAGATCACGACCCTCCTGCGCACCTCGCCGCTCCGGACCACCCGGCCGACCCCGCTCGACGAGGTCCGTACCGCGATGAGCGTGTTCGACCAGACCCTGTTCGAGATCGTCCCGCAGGTCTACCGCCTGCTCGACGACCGGCTGCAGGGCGACGACGCCGGCCGCGCCTCCGTGATCGCCCCCGCGTTCGTGCGCTTCGGCACCTGGATCGGCGGCGACCGCGACGGCAACCCCCACGTGACGGCCGACGTCACCCGCCAGGCCGCCGAGATCGCGGCGGAGCACATCCTGCTCGGCCTCGCCCGCGCGACCACCCGCATCGGCAGTGCCCTGACGCTCGACGCGAGCGACACCCCCGCCGACGCCGGCCTCACCGCCCTCGTCGCCGCGCAGGAGTCCCTCGACCCGGGCATCGCCGAGCGCATCGGCGTCCGCGCACCGAACGAGACCCACCGTCGTGCGCTCCTGTTCGTCGCCGCGCGCATCGACGCCACCCGGACCGGCACCACCCCTCTGGCCTACGACGGCCCCGAGGCGCTGCTGGCCGACCTCCGCACGATCCAGGCGTCGCTCATCGCCGCCGGCGCGATCCGCCCGGCCAACGGCGAGCTGCAGAACCTGATCTGGCAGGTCGAGACCTTCGGGTTCCACCTGGCCGAGCTCGAGGTCCGCCAGCACTCGCAGGTGCACCGCACGGCCCTGGCCGAGATCCGCGCCGGTGGCGAACTGAGCGAGACCACCGAAGAGGTCCTCGCCGTCTTCCGCACGATCGCCGGGCTGCAGTCCCGCTACGGCGTCCGCGCGGCGAACCGGTACATCGTCTCCTTCACGCAGTCCCCGGCGGACCTGGCGAACGTGCACGAGCTCGCGGTCGCCGCGCTCGGGTCCGCCGAGGCCGCGCCGGTTCTCGACGTCATCCCGCTGTTCGAGACCTTCGCCGACCTGCACGCCAGCGTCGACATCCTCGACGAGGCCGTCCGTACCGAGGCGTTCCAGCGACGCCTCGCCGCGACCGGCCGTCGGCTCGAGGTCATGCTCGGCTACTCGGACTCCTCGAAGGACGTCGGCCCGGTGTCCGCGAACCTGGCGCTGTACGACGCCCAGGCCCGCATCGCCGACTGGGCCCGCGACAACGACATCGAGCTGACCCTGTTCCACGGCCGGGGCGGTTCGCTCGGCCGGGGCGGCGGTCCCGCCAACGAGGCCGTCCTCGCGCAGCCGCCGGGGTCGATCGACGGTCGCCTGAAGCTCACCGAGCAGGGTGAGGTCATCTTCGCCCAGTACGGCGACCAGGACATCGCCGCCCGCCACCTCGAGCAGATGGCCTCGGCGACGTTGTTCGCGTCGTCGCCGTCGAACGAGGCGCGCACCGCCGCCGCGGCCGCCCGGTTCGCCGACCTCGCCCAGCAGCTCGACGACGTCTCGCGCGTCGCCTTCTACGACCTGGTCAAGGCCGACGGCTTCGCGCCGTGGTTCGCCCGGGTCACCCCGATGGAGGAGATCGGCCTGCTGCCCCTCGGCTCCCGCCCGGCCCGTCGTGGCCTGTCGGTGGAGTCGCTGGAGGACCTCCGCGCCATCCCGTGGGTGTTCTCGTGGACGCAGGCGCGCATCAACCTCGCCGGTTGGTACGGGCTCGGCTCCGCGCTCGAGGCCGTCGGCGACGTCGACGTGCTCCGCGCCGCGTACGCCGGGTGGCCGCTCTTCGCCGCGATGATCAAGAACGTCGAGATGTCGCTCGCGAAGACCGACGAGCACATCGCCCGCCGGTACCTCGAGCTCGCCGACCGCGACGACCTCGCCGCGAAGGTGCTCGACGAGATGGTCCGCACCCGCGACTGGGTGCTCCGCGTCTCCGGCGGCAGCGACGTACTCGAGGACCGACCCGTCCTGGCGCGCGCCGTGCGCCTCCGCAGCCCGTACGTCGACGCGCTGTCGCACCTGCAGCTCCGTGCGCTGCGCGCCATCCGCACGTCCGGCAGCACGGACCCCACGGACGCCGACCACCGGCTCCTGCTGCTCACCGTCAACGGGATCGCGGCTGGCCTGCAGAACACGGGCTGACGCCCCCACCCGACGGACGGGAGGC
>NZ_MJGT01000087.1:826-1667 GCF_001864975.1 Curtobacterium sp. MMLR14_002 | reverse complement strand
AGGCGGTGTGCAGGAGCCGGCCACGCCGGAACGGCCCGACATCGCGACCCCGCTGATCGCGTGGTTCCGGCAGCAGGCGCGGGACCTGCCGTGGCGCCGCCCCGGCTTCCCCGCGTGGGGGACGCTCGTCAGCGAGATCATGCTGCAGCAGACGCAGGTCGCGCGCGTGGTCCCCCGACTGAAGGCGTGGCTCACCCGGTGGCCGACGCCTCGCGACCTCGCGGACTCGCCCCCGTCCGAGGCGGTGCGTGCCTGGGACCGGCTCGGCTACCCGAGACGCGCGCTCGCGCTGCACGCGGCGGCGACCGCCATCGCGACTGACCACGGCAACGTCGTGCCGCGCGACGTCGACGCGCTGCTCGCCCTGCCGGGCATCGGCGACTACACCGCCCGTGCCGTCGCGGTCTTCGCGTACGGCGACCGGCACCCGGTGGTGGACGTCAACGTGCGCCGTGTGCTCGCACGTGCGGTCCTCGGCCAGGGCGAACCCGGGCCGGCGAAGGCGAAGCAGGACCTCCCGCTGATGGAGTCGGTGCTGCCGGCGGACCGCGACGACGCAGCTGCCACGAACGCCGCCGTGATGGAGCTCGGCGCGCTCGTGTGCGTGTCCCGCTCCCCCGCGTGCGATGCGTGCCCGATCGCGGACCGCTGCGCGTGGCGTGCGGCCGGGTACCCGGAGCACGACGGGCCGCGGGCTCCGCGGCAGGGGAAGTTCGCCGGCAGTGACCGCCAGGTGCGCGGCCTGATCATGGCCGAGCTGCGCGCCAGCGACGTGCCGGTCACCCGGTCCGAGATCGAACCGGTGTGGCCGGACGCCGACCAGCGGGACCGGGCGCTCGCG
>NZ_MJGT01000087.1:0-134 GCF_001864975.1 Curtobacterium sp. MMLR14_002 | reverse complement strand
AGCGGGACCGGGCGCTCGCGTCGCTCCTGCGTGACGGACTGGCCGTCGGGGACGACGCGAGCGGCTACCAGCTGCCCGGGGTCTAGGAACGCGGCTCGGCGGAGCCGTCGGTCTCGGCAGCGTCGTCGTCCTCG
>NZ_MJGT01000086.1:0-299 GCF_001864975.1 Curtobacterium sp. MMLR14_002 | reverse complement strand
GCCTTCGCGAACAGCCTTGATGACGGGGATACCGCCAGCAACGCCAGCCTCGTAGGAAACGATCACATTCTGCTTCGCCGCTGCCTCGAAAATCTCGTTGCCATGGACCGCAATCAACGCCTTGTTGGCGGTGACTACGTGCTTGCCATTTCGGATGGCAGCCAGCACCAGCTCCCGAGCAGTTTCGTAACCACCAATCAATTCGACCACAACATCCACAGACGGGTCGTTCACCACGTCAAAAATGTCGGTACTGAACGGGATATCCCCCAGATCAATATCATTGCGCGGGGTGCGTG
>NZ_MJGT01000085.1:7389-7573 GCF_001864975.1 Curtobacterium sp. MMLR14_002 | reverse complement strand
TGTCGCTCAGCGCGAAACGCCGACCGCGCCGCGCGAGCGTCAGACGGCCTGGCGACCAGGGGTCGCGTCGAGCAGGTGGGCCAGGTGCTCCGGAACCGAGCCGCCGCGGGCCATCGTCGCCCGCGCCCAGAGCCGGCCCGCCCGGTACGACGACCGGACCAGCGGTCCGGCGAGCACCCCGGCG
>NZ_MJGT01000085.1:5374-6677 GCF_001864975.1 Curtobacterium sp. MMLR14_002 | reverse complement strand
GTCCGGCGAGCACCCCGGCGAAGCCCATCTGCTCGGCGACCTGGCGGAGCTCGACGAACTCCTCCGGCTTGACCCAGCGCGCGACCGGCAGGTGCCGGGGCGACGGGCGGAGGTACTGCGTCAGCGTGATGATGTCCGTGCCCGCGTCGAACAGGCGCTGCAGGGCGTCCTCGATCTCGATGCGCTCCTCGCCCATGCCGAGGATCAGGTTCGACTTCGTGACGAGTCCGGCGTCGCGGCCCTGGGTGATGACGTCCAGGGAGCGTTCGAACGTGAACGCCGGCCGGATCCGCTTGAAGATCCGCGGGACGGTCTCGACGTTGTGGGCGAAGACCTCGGGGCGGGCGTCGAACACCGGGCCGAGCTGGTCCGGTCGCCCGTTGAAGTCCGGCACCAGGATCTCGACGCCGGTGCCGGGGGAGTGCTCGTGGATCGCCCGGATGGTCTCGGCGTAGAGCCAGGAGCCGCCGTCGGGCAGGTCGTCGCGGGCGACGCCGGTCACGGTCGCGTACCGCAGGCCCATCTCCGCGACGGAGTCCGCGACCCGACGGGGCTCGTCGCGGTCGAGCGGTTCCGGCTTGCCGGTGTCGATCTGGCAGAAGTCGCAGCGACGGGTGCACTGCGAGCCGCCGATCAGGAAGGTGGCCTCGCGGTCTTCCCAGCACTCGAAGATGTTCGGGCACCCGGCCTCCTGGCAGACGGTGTGCAGCTGCTTGTCGCGCACCAGGCTCGACAGCTCGCGGAACTCCGGGCCCTGCGTGGCACGGGTCTTGATCCACGCGGGCTTCGTCTCGATCGGGGTCTCGGCGTTCCGGGCCTCGACCCGGAGCATGCGGCGGCCTTCGGGGGCGAGGGTCATACGAGGGTCTCCTGTCGGGCGGGCGCGGTGCTGGTGCTCGTGCTCGTGCTGGTGCTGGGGGTCGTCGTGCTGATCCGGTGGCCGCTGTGCATGCCGTCAACGGCCTGTTGGACGCCGTGCGCTACCAGGGGTGCGAGGTCGTCGACGGTCACGGGAGCGAGCCCCACGTGCGCCGCCGCGGCGCTCAGCGTCGTGACCCCGGCGTCCGCGATGCCGCACGGGACGATCGCGGCGTAGGCGTCGAGGGCGTTGTCGCAGTTGATCGCGATGCCGTGGCTCGTCACGCCCTCGGCGACGTGCAGGCCGATGGCGCCGACCTTGGCGGCGGGGGAGCCGTCCGTCCCCTGAATCCATGCGCCGCTGCGACCCGCGACCCGTTCGGCGTGCACCCCGACTGCGGCCGCGGCGTCGATGACGACCTGCTCCAGGTCGCGCACCCAGGCG
>NZ_MJGT01000085.1:4091-4614 GCF_001864975.1 Curtobacterium sp. MMLR14_002 | reverse complement strand
CCACCACGGTCGGTGTCGACGACCGGGGCGCCGTTCGTCGGCAGGTCGGACGGTTCGGTGCGGCGTCCGGCGGTGTACACGGACGGGTGCTCGCAGAGGACGAGGGCCCCGGGGGAGCGGCCGGCGACGACGTCGGCGTGCAGGTCCCGCTGCAGGGCGAGGCCGTCCGCGTAGTCGAGCAGGCCGTGGTGGCGGACGATCTCGAGTTCCGGCATGCGGCGAGCGTACGACAGTTTCTGGACGGCGTCCAACAACCGGGTGCTTGACCTCAACAATGGTTGAGATGGTCCGATGAGGACATGGACATCCGACAGGTACAGCTCGCCACCCGATCGCTCGCCGACACCGCCCGGTTCTACGAACGACTGGGGTGTCCGGTCGAGATCGTCGACGCCACGGTGCGCGTCGTGGTGGGGTCGACGCTCCTCGTGTTCCGCGAACTGCCGGAGATGACCGGAGTCCTGCACCTGGCGATGACCATCCCCACGGGGACGTTCGACGCGGCCAAGGCCTGGATCGCCGG
>NZ_MJGT01000085.1:2449-3393 GCF_001864975.1 Curtobacterium sp. MMLR14_002 | reverse complement strand
ACGACCAGGACGAGTTCGAGGGGCCGCCGAACTGGAACTCGCGGTCGGTCTACTTCGAGGGGCCCGACCAGCAGCTCCTCGAGCTCATCGAGCGGCGGGACCTGGAGTCGGGCGCCCGGCGCGCCGGCGACGGTTCCGGCATCGGCACCGGCGCCGTCGTCCCGCTCGTCTCCGTCAGCGAGGTCGGCGTCCCCGTCCCCGACGTCCTCGGCGCTGTCGAGGCCCTGCGACGCGCCGGTCTCGAGCCCTACGCCAACCCGCCGGGGGAGTCGTTCGCGGCGGTGGGCGACGTGGACGGTCTCGTGATCCTGGTGTCGCCCGACCGACGCTGGTTCCCGACCGGTGACCGGAGCCCGTCGAGCGCGCCGGTGGTCATCGACGTGGGGCTGGGGGCGCCGCTCGAGCTGACCGAGGGTGTCCTCCTGCGGTGAACGGGCCGGTGTCGTCGGCGGGAGCCTTGTAGAATCGACGGATCATGGCGCAATTCGGTTCACTCTCCGATCGGCTGACCGAGACCTTCCGCAATCTGCGGAGCAAGGGTCGGCTGACTCCGTCCGACGTCGACGGCACCGTCCGCGAGATCCGGCGGGCGCTCCTCGACGCCGACGTCGCGCTCGAGGTCGTCAAGGCGTTCACCGCATCGGTGCGCGAGCGTGCCCTCTCCGACGAGGTCAACCGCGCGCTCAACCCGGCGCAGCAGGTCGTCCAGATCGTCAACGAGGAACTCGTCGGCATCCTGGGCGGGCAGCAGCGACGGCTCGAGTTCGCGAAGAAGCCGCCGACGGTCATCATGCTCGCGGGTCTGCAGGGTGCCGGTAAGACCACCCTCGCGGGCAAGCTCGGCAAGTGGCTCAAGAAGGACGGCCACACCCCGATGCTCGTCGCGGCGGACCTCCAGCGTCCGAACGCCGTGCAGCAGCTGCAGGTCGTCGGCGAGCAGGCCG
>NZ_MJGT01000085.1:1128-1772 GCF_001864975.1 Curtobacterium sp. MMLR14_002 | reverse complement strand
GCGAGCAGGCCGGCGTGCACGTCTTCGCGCCCGAGCCCGGCAACGGTGTCGGGGACCCGGTCAAGGTCGCCAAGAACGCGATCAAGGCCGCGATCGACCAGCAGTACGACACCGTCATCGTCGACACCGCCGGTCGACTCGGTGTCGATGCCGAGCTGATGAAGCAGGCCGCGAACATCCGCAAGGCCGTCGACCCGGACGAGGTCCTGTTCGTCATCGACGCGATGATCGGTCAGGACGCCGTCAACACGGCCCGTGCGTTCCAGGAAGGCGTCGACTTCACCGGTGTCGTGCTCTCGAAGCTCGACGGTGACGCCCGCGGTGGTGCAGCCCTGTCGGTGGCCAGTGTGACCGGCCGCCCGATCATGTTCGCGTCGACGGGTGAGTCGCTCGACGACTTCGAGCCGTTCCACCCGGACCGCATGGCGAGCCGCATCCTCGACCTCGGCGACATCCTGTCCCTCATCGAGCAGGCGCAGGGCGCCTTCGACGAGGAAGAGGCGCGCAAGGTCGCGGACAAGATCGCGACCGACAACTTCACGCTGAACGACTTCCTGCAGCAGATGCAGCAGCTCCGCAAGGCCGGCTCCATCAAGGGCATGCTCGGCATGCTCCCCGGAGCGAAGGGCATGCGCGAGGCGCTC
>NZ_MJGT01000085.1:0-456 GCF_001864975.1 Curtobacterium sp. MMLR14_002 | reverse complement strand
CGCGAGATCGTCCGCACCGAGGCGATCATCCAGTCGATGACGCCCCAGGAGCGCGAGCTCCCGAAGCTCCTGAACGGTTCGCGCCGTCTGCGCATCGCGCGCGGTGCCGGATCGACGGTCACCGAGGTCAACGCGCTGGTCAACCGCTTCGAGCAGGCCGCCAAGATGATGAAGACCGTCGCCCGCGGTGGCGTGCCGCAGATGCCGGGCATGGGTCCGATCCCGGGCATGCACGGCGGCAAGAAGCAGCAGCAGGGCGGCAAGAAGAAGTCGAAGGTGGGCAACCCCGCCAAGCGCGCAGCCCTCGCGGCCGGCGCGGCGGCTGCGCCGCAGCAGGCCCCGCAGGGGTCCGGCCTCGGCCTCGGCGGCGCCAAGGGTGGCAAGGCACCGACCGAGGAAGAGCTCGCGTCGCTGCAGAAGTTCCTGGGTCGCTAGTCGCGACCACCTGACGGACGG
>NZ_MJGT01000084.1:0-434 GCF_001864975.1 Curtobacterium sp. MMLR14_002 | reverse complement strand
CAGGAGCCAGGCGAACACGTTCGACAGCTGCTTCTCGTGTGTTCCGTGGTGCATGACCCGGAACACGTTGAACTGCTCGGCAAGGCTCCTCGACATCGTCGGGACGAGCGAGGTCACCATCTGCGTGAGCGCCGCTTCGTCCATCACCGCGATGTGGCCCTCACCGTGCCAGGAGCGAAGAGGGCGCTCCCTGCCAACTGACGACGAGTTCGTCGCGCGCACGGCTTGCGGCGACGTAGAGCAGTGAGCGCTCCCGGAGCTCGGCGTCGGCCTGCTCCTCGGGCGCAGCGTGCTGCAACGCCAGCTTGTTCGGGACGACGCCTTCCGACACGTCGAACAGGACGACTCGGGAGAACTCGAGGCCCTTGGCGCTGTGCATGGTCATCACTCGGACCTTGCCGCGTGCCGACTTCTCCGTGGCGGGGACGTTGCGC
>NZ_MJGT01000083.1:0-27305 GCF_001864975.1 Curtobacterium sp. MMLR14_002 | reverse complement strand
CCGGGCCTCCCGTCCGTCCGATGGCGGCTCGGCCCGCCTCACGCGCTGAGCGACAGGTCACGCGTCCGGACGCGCGTGACCTGTCGGTGAGCGCGAAAACCCGTCAGTGTCTGCCGCCCTACACCAGATCCGGCGAGTCGAGCAGGTCGGTGACCAGGGCGGCGATGGCGGAGCGCTCGGACCGCGTCAGCGTGACGTGCGCGAAGAGCGGGTGCCCCTTGAGCCGCTCGATGACCGACGCGATCCCGTCGTGCCGGCCGACCCGCAGGTTGTCGCGCTGCGCGACGTCGTGGGTGAGCACGACCCGCGAGTTCTGGCCGATGCGGGAGAGCATCGTGAGCAGCACGTTCCGTTCGAGCGACTGCGCCTCGTCGACGATCACGAAGGCGTCGTGCAGGGAGCGGCCGCGGATGTGGGTCAGGGGCAGCACCTCGATCAGGCCGCGTTCGACCACCTCGTCGAGGACGTTGTCCGACACCACCGAACCGAGGGTGTCGTAGACGGCCTGCGCCCACGGGTTCATCTTCTCGCCGGCGTCGCCGGGCAGGAAGCCGAGGTCCTGCCCGCCCACCGCGTACAGCGGCCGGAACACCATGATCTTCTTGTGCTGCTGCCGTTCGAGCACCGCCTCGAGTCCGGCGCACAGGGCGAGCGCCGACTTGCCGGTGCCGGCGCTGCCGCCAAGCGAGACGATGCCGATCTCGGAGTCGAGCAGCGCGTCGATGGCGAGCCGCTGCTCGGCCGAGCGCCCGCGGAGGCCGAAGACCTCGCGGTCGCCGCGCACCAGTGCGACGGCGCCGGCGACGTGCACGCGGCCGAGGGCCGATCCGCGTTCGGAGTGGATGACGACGCCGGTGTTCACCGGGACGCCGTCGAGCTTCGAGGACCGGATCTCCTCCTTCTCGTACAGGTCGGACATCTGCTCGCCGGACACCTGCAGGTCGGCGATGCCGGTGTAGCCCGAGTCGACCGCGAGTTCGGCGCGGTACTCCTCCGCCGCCATGCCGATCGAGGACGCCTTGACCCGGAGCGGCAGGTCCTTCGACACGACCACGACGTCGAGTCCGTCGTTCTTGAGGTTCGACGCGACGGCGAGGATGCGGGAGTCGTTGTCGCCGAGCTGCAGACCCGACGGCAGGACGGACTGGTTGGAGTGGTTCAGTTCGACGCGGAACGAGCCGCCGTCGCCGATCGCGATCGGGAAGTCGAGCCGCTCGTGCTCGATGCGCAGTTCGTCGAGCAGCCGGAGGGCCTGCCGGGCGAAGTACCCGATCTCCGGGTCGTTGCGCTTCGCCTCGAGTTCGCTGACGACCACCACGGGCAGGACCACGGCGTGCTCGGCGAAGCGGAACAACGCCCGCGGATCGCTGAGGAGCACCGATGTGTCGAGCACGTACGTGCGCTGGGCGACCGATGTGGACGAGTCCGCGGTGTGCTGCTGCTGCTGTGCTCCGCGAGAGACGTTCTGAGAGGTCACGACCACTCCATCCCCGGGCCGCGACGGGCCCGGTCCTGTCCTCGAACGCGGCCACGGAGCGGGTCCCGAAGCACCGACTGTGGCCGCTTCGATCGGGCGCGGTGCCCGATGGGGACAACGTACGTCCGGCCCCCGACACCCCGACAGCGACACGCGGTTTCCGGAGTTACGGTCGCGTGAACAACGCGAGCGCGGCTCGCGACGCCGCGCGCGGCGGTGGCGCCGAGTGGTGGCGATCTGTCGGGTGCGGCGGCGCCGGCCGACAGGTGGTGACCACTCGGCGGACGTGAGCGGGGTGCCGTGACCGCTCGCGGACTCCGGACTGGAGGCCCGTGGCGGCCTAGCACCGCGCCTCCAGTCCGTCCGGTGGTCGCGAATCGTCGCGCGCGCAACGCCGGGTGGCCACGAACCGTCGGGTGCGACGGCGCCAGCCGACCGGTGGTGACCACTCGGCGGACGTGAGCGGGGTGTCGTGACCGCTCGCGGGACGCGGACGGGCGACAGCAAGCGCAGCGGCCGCGCCGCTGCTACTGCATCGTGGCGTACGAGACGCAGGCGTCGCGGAACATGTCCAGGGTCTCGTCGGTGGTCGACGGGAACACGGACACCCGCGCGACGCCGAGCCGCGTGGTCGCGGTGACGCCGTGGTTGTGCATCGCGGCGGACAGGGCCGTCACGCGACCCTGCGTCGGCCGGAGCACCACGATGCCGGCGCGCTCGGCCGGGTCGCGGCTGGACTCGACCTCGAGCCCGAACTCGTCGGCGATGGCGAACACGCGCTCGACGCGGTCGGTGACCCGCTCCTGCACGGCGGCGACGCCGACGGCGGTGAGACGCTCGAGCGACACCGCGAGCCGGGCCTGCGCGACCGGGTCGATGCGGGACATCTGGAAGCCGGCGGCACCCGGACGCACCGCCGGGACCTCGGTGGGCCAGCCGGACGTGCCGTGCGGGCCGGACAGCGCAGGACGGATCCGGTTCAGCGCACGGTCGCTGAACGCCACGAACCCGGTGCCCCACCCGGCGTGCAACCACTTCTGTCCGCCGGTGGCGACGACGTCGGCGACCTCGTACGGGGCGTCGACGACGCCGAAGCCCTGGATCGCGTCGACGATGAGCAGGCGGTCGCCGATGACCTCGCGGATGGCGGCGAGGTCGGTCAGGTAGCCGGTGCGCCAGTCGACCAGGGACACCGCGACGGCGGTCACCTCGTCGGACAGGCGCTCACGGATCAGCTCGGGCGTCACCCAGCCGGCACCCGACTCGATGACGACGGGCTGCACCCGTCCGCCGGTGGCCGAGGCGGCGCTGGCGAGTGCAAGAGGCAGCGACGGGTACTCGTCGGCGGACACGAGCACGCCGCCGGTCAGACCGAAGGCGGTGTGCAGCAGGCCAGGGGTCGTCGCGGCCTGCGAGACGACCTGGTCCTCGCGGCGGCCGACCAGGCGGGCGGCGACGGTGCGGACGCGGGCGTCCTGCTCGTCGAGGGTCTCCATGGCGCCGAAGCGCATGTGTGCCTGGATGGTGCCGAGCACACGCTGCTCCTCGAGCACGGCGGTCTGCACGGGGCCGAACGCAGCGTGGTCGAGGTAACCGGGGTCTTCGGAGAAGCCGGCGGCGTACTCGTCGATGTTCACAGGTGGTGCACCTTTCACAGGGTTGAACCCTGAGAGCCTACTGGGACGCGGCTCCGCCGACGAACCCGGTGCGGGAGGTGGCTGCTGGCTGGTGGCTGGGCAGTCGGCTGCGGGAGGTGGCTGCTCAGCCGCCGAAGCGGCGCGACCGGAGCCCGAAGTCGCGGACAGCGCGGAGGAAGTCGACCTCGCGCAGGTCCGGGTAGAACGCCTCGACGAAGTAGAACTCGCTGTGCGCGCTCTGCCACAGCATGAAGTCGGAGAGCCGCTGCTCGCCCGAGGTCCGGATCACCAGGTCGGGGTCGGGCTGCCCCTGCGTGTACAGGTGGTCGCCGATGAGCTCCGGCGTCAGCACCTCGGCCAGGGTGTCGATGGTGCCGCCGCCCGCGCCGTGCGCCTGCACGATGCTGCGCATGGCGTCCGCGATCTCACGCCGCCCGCCGTACCCGACGGCCAGGTTGACGTGCAGCCCGGTGCGGCCGGCAGTGCGCTGCTCGGCCTGTTCGAGCGCGGTCACCAGGTTCTGCGGCAGCCCCTCGTTCGACCCGACGTGTTGCACGCGCCAGTCGCGGTTGTCGGCCAGGACCCCGGCGAGGTCGGCGATGATGCCGACGAGTTCCTCGAGCTCCTCGCCGCCGCGACCCGTCAGGTTGTCGGCGGACAGCAGGTACAGCGTCACGACCTCGATGCCGAGGTCGTCGCACCACGTCAGGAACTCCGGGATCTTCGCGGCGCCGGCGCGGTGGCCGTGTGCGGCGGACTCGAGCCCGAGCTGCTTCGCCCAGCGGCGGTTGCCGTCCACGATCATGGCGACGTGCTTCGGCTTCGCTGCACCCTCGAGCTGGCGGCGGATCCGGCGCTGGTAGGCGCGGTAGAGGATCCCTCGCCCTGTCCATCCCGCCGTCCCGGTCACGCACCGAGCGTAGTGCACCACCGACGCCGGATCCCTGAGGCTCCCGCTCTGCGGACACGTGGCTGTCGTTCGGGGTCAGGCCCTATGGTCGGGACCATGCAGGACGAGCACGAGACCGGAACACTCCCCCACGTCCCGTTCACGGAAGAGGCGTCGGCGACCGCGACCGCCGCCGAACCCCGTCCGGCCTGGCGCGGCTGGATCCACCTCGGTGCGTTCCCGTTCGCGATCGCGATGGGGATCGTCTTGATCACCCTCGCCGACAGCACCGCGGCGAAGGTCGGCAGCGCGGTGTTCATGGCGACGTCGCTCGCGATGTTCGGTGTCTCCGCGACCTACCACCGGTTCCCGTGGGGGCCGAAGGTGAAGGCCGTGCTGAAGCGCATCGACCACACCAACATCCTGCTGCTCATCGCCGGCACCTACACACCCGTCGCGATCTGCGCCCTGCCGCACACGCTCATGGTCGTCGTGCTCTGGGTGATGTGGTCGGGCGCAGCGCTCGGCATCGCGTTCCGGGTGCTCTGGATCAACGCGCCCCGCTGGCTGTACGTGCCGATCTACCTGGTGCTCGGGTGCGCTGCCCTCGGGCTCCTGCCGCAGTTCTTCGCGGCGAGCGTCCCGATGACCGTGCTCATCCTGTCCGGCGGCGTCGCCTACATCATCGGCGCCCTGGTCTACGGCTTCAAGCGGCCGAACCCGGTGCCGACGCAGTTCGGGTTCCACGAGGTGTTCCACGCCCTGACCGTGGTGGCCTTCGGTGCGCAGTGGGTCGGCGTGCTCATCGTCGCGCTGGACCCGGTGCGCTGACCGTCGCACGTTCCTTCCCAGAACGGGTGCGATGCCTGGTGGTTCCGGGCGTACTCACCCGAAAGTTCCGACCAGGTACGCCCGGTTCGACCAGGTACGCCCGGTTCCGGTCGGTACGCCCGGTTCCGGTCGGCGCGCGCGCAAGGCGGACTGGAGGCCCGTGACGATGCCGCCACCCCTCCCTCGCAGGCTCGGTCGGCGCGGCCCGCGTGCCGCTGGCGCGTCACCGCTGAGCGGTCCGCGCCAGTCCGCCTTGTAGTCGCGTCAGCCGCCCTGTAGTCGCGTCAGCCGCGCTCGGTGTCGTCGCCGACGTCGGCGCGGCCGTCCTCGGCCGCCCGCCGCTCCGGCTCGTCCGTCGCGGTGCCGTCGCCCGCGGTGCCGTTCGCCTCGGCCTCGAGCCGCTCGCGCACCTCGGCGCGGTAGCGGGTCCGACGGATGCGTCGGGTCATGTCCACCACGAGCAGGATCGTCACGATCGCGACGAGTGCGATCGCGATGAACCCGACGACACCCGGGGTGACGTCGACGTCGGGGACGACCGAGGGGCTGGGGCTGGGGGTGGCGGCGAGTGCCGCCGCGATGGTGCTCACGAGGTCGGTTCCTTGTCGGCTGGGATCCCGGCGAACAGGTCGGTCTCCGGGAGCTCGGTCGGCACGCGTGCCTCCACGAGCTGGTAGTCCTCGGTCGGCCACACCGTCGCGAGGAGGTCGTTCGGCCAGTAGAAGAAGGCGCTGTCCGGTGCGACCTGGCTGGCGTGCGCGCGGAGTGCGGCGTCACGCTGGTCGAAGTACTCGTGCACGTCGACGTGGGTGGTGGCGAGGTCGGGCCGGTCGGCGAACCGCTCGACCCACTCGCGCAGCTGCTCGATCGCGGGGCTGTCCGGGTCGCGCTCCTGCAGGGCTTCGAAGATCGTGCTGAAGCGGCGCGGATTCATCGTGCGCTCGTAGTAGAGCTTCGCGATCGACCACGGGGCACCGGCGGACGGGTACGCCGACGGGTCGGCGGCGGCGGACCACGCGGCCATCGACACCTCGTGCGTGCGGATGTGGTCGGGGTGCGGGTAGCCGCCGTTCTCGTCGTAGGTGACGAGCACGTGCGGGCGGAACCGCCGGATCACGCGGACGAGGGCCTCGGTGCTGTACTCGAGCGGCACCGTGGAGAACGTGCCCGGCCGGACCGTCTCGCCCTTCTCGGCGTCGGGCAGCCCCGAGTCGTGGTAGCCGAGCCACACGTGGTCGATGCCGAGTGCCTGCTGCGCCGCGGCCATCTCGGTGCGGCGGTACCCGGCCATGTCACGGTGGGCACGGCTCGTGGCCGGCTCGCCGAGTTGGTCGTTCAGGATGTCGCCGGCCTCGCCACCGGTGCAGGACACGACGAGCACCTGGTGCCCGTCGGCCACGTACTTCGCGGCGGTCGCGGCACCCTTGCTCGACTCGTCGTCGGGGTGGGCGTGGACGGCCAGCAGACGGTAGGGCACGTGGGGTTCCTCACTGCGGGTGAGCGGCGTCGGACGCGGGCAGCGCACAGCATCGCGTGAACTACCCTGGGATCAGGATATCCACCCCGGGAGCCCCGAACTGTCCGAACAGCACCAGACCGCCACCCTCGACGAGCGCTACGGCCGCACCCCGGCCCGCAAGCGCCGCAGCCGCCTCTTCGCGATCGTCGCGGCCATCGCGGTCGTCGTGGTCTTCGGTGCGTGGGTGATCTGGGCCGGGCTCGACCAGTCCGACCGCGGCCTCGACCAGGACGTCATCGGGTACGAGGTGCTGTCCGAGCACAGCACCGTCGTCCACTCGCAGGTGTCCGTCGACCCGGGTGTCGAGGCGAAGTGCGCCGTGCAGGTCCTCGACAAGAGCTACTCGATCGTGGGCTGGAAGGAGATCACCGTGCCGGCGTCCGAACAGCGCAGCCGGAGCATCTCCACCCAGGTCACCACGACGACGCGGGGCGTGACCGGCTTGATCCACGACTGCTGGATTCCCTAGACTGTCCTGATTCGCCTCTCGAGACCGACCACTCGGCCGGTCTCGTTTTTTCATGGTCGAAGGGACAGAACATGAGCAACGACACGCAGGTCACCTGGCTGACCCAGGAGGCGCACGACCGTCTCAAGGCGGAGCTCGACGAGCTGAGCGGCGAGGGCCGTGCCGAGATCGCGCGCCGCATCGAGGCCGCTCGCGAAGAGGGCGACCTCAAGGAGAACGGCGGCTACCACGCCGCGAAGGACGAGCAGGGCAAGATCGAGGCCCGCATCCGCGTCCTCACCGAGCTCCTGAAGCACGCCACCGTCAGCGAAGCGGAGTTCGACGGAACGGTCGAGCCGGGCACCGTCGTCACGGCGGTCATCGCCGGCGATGAGTCCACCTTCCTGGTCGGCAGCCGCGAGATCGTCGCCGAGGGCTCGGACCTGACGGTCTACAGCCCGGTCAGCCCCGTCGGCGCGGCCATCGTCGGCCTCAAGGCCGGCGACAAGGCCACGTACACGGCGCCGAACGGCAAGGAGATCGCCGTCGAGGTCGTCAAGATCGAGCGTTACGAGCCGTAGACCCGGCCCACTCCTGACAGGAGGCCCGTGGCGACACCGCCACGGGCCTCCTGTCTGTCCGCTGGTCGCGCCCAGGGCGCGCACCGCACTTCCGACACTCCACGCGTCGAACGACTCGTGGATCGTCGCGGACTAGTGCTCGAGCAGCTCCGGGCGGAAGCCCACCTCGTGCAGGCGCTGGATGACCTCCTGCGCGTGCTCGGGGCCGCGCGCCTCGATCGACAGGTCCAGCGCGACCTCGTTGATGACCAGGCCCTGCCCGTGGCGGGTGTGCAGCACCTCCACCACGTTCGCGCCGGCGTCCGAGATGACCTGGGCGACGCGGGCGAGCTGACCCGGACGGTCCGGCAGCATGATGCGGATGCCGATGTAGCGCGACGCGGCCACGAGCCCGCGGGTGATCACACGTTCCATCATGAGCGGATCGATGTTGCCGCCGCTCAGCAGCACCACGGTGCGGCCGGTGTCGCGGACGGCACCGGACATGATCGCGGCGACGCCGACGGCCCCCGCTGCCTCGACCACGAGCTTGGCGCGCTCGAGCAGGACGAGCAGTGCTCGGGCGGTGTCGTCGTCCGAGACGGTGACGATGTCGTCGACCAGGTCGCGGATGATCGGGAAGTTCAGGTCGCCGGGGCGCGCCACCGCGATGCCGTCGGAGATGGTCGGCTTCGTGGTGATGGTGACGGGCTCGCCGGCGGTGATCGACGACGGGTAGGCAGCGGCGTTCTCGGCCTGCACGCCGATGACCCGGATCGGCCGCCCGAGCCGCTCGGCCATGCCCTTCACGGCGAGCGCGATGCCGGAGATGACACCGCCGCCACCGATCGGCACGACGACGGTGTCGACATCGGGCACCTGGTCGATGATCTCGAGGCCGAGCGTGCCCTGCCCGGCGATCACGGCCGGGTGGTCGAACGGCGGGATGAACACGGCGCCGGTGTGGGCGGCGAAGTCCTTCGCGGCGCTCAGCGCCTCTTCCACGGAGTGGCCCCGCAGCACGACGTCGGCGCCGTAGTGGCGGGTGGCCTGCAGCTTGGGCAGGGCGACGCCGACCGGCGTGAAGATTGTCGCGGGGATGCCGAGCTCGCGGGCGGCGAGGGCGACACCCTGCGCGTGGTTGCCGGCACTCGCGGCGACGACACCCTTGGCGCGCTGCTCGGCGGACAGGGTCGAGAGCCGGTTGTAGGCACCGCGCACCTTGTAGGCACCGGTGCGCTGCAGGTTCTCGCACTTCAGGTGCACCGGGGACCCGAGCAGCTCGGCGAGGAACTGCGACGTCTCCATCGGGGTGACGCGTGCGACGCCCTTGATGGTCTCGCGCGCCGCCTCGATGTCCGCGAGGGTCGGGATCGCGGCGAGCGTGTGCGGGGAGGCGCTGGTGTCGGTCACTCCCCCATCATCGTCGTTCCGGGGCCCCGCGGCGAACTCGTGTGACGCTCAGTTGGTGCTGGCGGTGTCTTCTTCGGCCGAGGGACCGGAGTCGACGCCCGGCGCCGGGACGTCGTCCCCGACCTTGTGCCGACGTCGTCGGAGCAACTGGATCTGCCCGTGCTGCCCGCGCTTGGGCGTCGCTTCGAGGACGTGGTCGGAGTCGAGCCGTCGCCAGCGTCCGCTCGCGATGGTGGTGACCATGGCGTTCAACGTCGCGATCAGGGGCACGGCGAAGAAGGCTCCGGCAATGCCGGCGAGCCCGGAGGCCGCGGTGACCCCGAGGACGACCGCCAGCGGGTGGACCTTGACCGCGTTGCCCATGACGAGCGGCTGCAGGATGTGGCCCTCGATCTGCTGGACCAGCAGCACGACCCCGAGCACCAGGACCGCCGCGAGGGGACCGTTGAAGATCAGCGCGACGAACACCGCCAGGAAGCCCGTGACGATCGCGCCGACGACCGGGATGAACGCGCCGAGGAACACGAACGCGGCGATCGGGATCACCAGCGGCATGCCGCCGAAGAAGAGCCCGACGATGAAGGACCCCAGGCCGATGCCGACCGCGTCGACGAACGCGACGAAGATCTGCACGCGGATGAAGCTCGTCAGGGTGATCCAGCCGGCGACACCGGCGCCGTCCACCGCTGCGCGGGCCTTCTTCGGGAACAGCCGCACGGACCAGCGCCAGACGTTCTTGCCGTCGATCAGCAGGAAGATCGTGGTGAACAGGATGATGAAGAGCGCCTCGAACGCGTGCGTCGCACCCGAACCCGCGCTGGCGACCCCGGACAGGATCGACGCGGAGTTGTCCTGCAGCCACTTCGTGCCGTCGTCGAGCCACCCGTTGACGTCGGACTGGCTGATGCCGAACCCGGAGCTCAGGACGAAGTCCTTGATGTTCGCGTACTGGTCGACCGTCCGGTCACGCAGGGACGGGTAGGACGCGATGATCTGGTCGACGACGAGCCAGATCAGGCCACCCAGGGCCGCGATGCCGCCGAGCAGGCTCATCACGACGGCGAGCCACTTCGGCACGTGGTGCCGCTGCAGCCAGTTGGAGATCGGCACGAGGAGGGCCGAAACCACGATGCCGACCAGGAACGGGATGAGGATCTCGCTGAAGACCGTGACGAGCCAGATGAAGACGGCGATCACGCCCACGACGACGAGCGCCCGCCACGACCACGCGCCCGCGATGCGCACGCCGACCGGGACGGATTCCTCGACCACGGGGTCGGGGTGTGTCTGCTTGCTTCCCCATGCCATGGGCCCGAGTGTAGCGATGTGCTTCCCGTCAGGTGCCAGATACGGCATACGTTCGTGGACGCTCATGTCGGCGGGGTTCGGTAGCGTCGCGGCATGCCCAGGTCGACGCTCTCCGCCGCCGAGGCCCGTCGGGTCGCACTCGCCGCGCAGGGGTTCGGACGGCCACCCGCCGAGCCGGTCTCGACGCGGGCGCTGAACGCCGCGTTCGGCCGGCTCGGGTTGCTGCAGATCGACTCCGTCAACGTGTTCGAACGCAGCCACTACCTGCCGCTCTTCGCCCGGCTCGGCGCCTACGACCGGTCGACGCTCGACCGGCTGACGCTCGGACGCTCGGGTCCGTACACCGAGTACTGGGCGCACGAGGCGGCGTTCATCCCCCGCGACGACCTGCGGCTGTTCCGGTGGCGGATGGACGCCCTGCGGGAACGGGACGCCGGCCCGACCCGGGTCGACGGCGTCACGCGGACCGCTGCCGTCCGACGCGAACTGCACGCCCTGCTCCGGGCCGAGGGGCCGATGCGGGCGAGCGCGGTGGAGCACGAGTCGAACGTGCGACGCGGCCCCTGGTGGGGGTGGAGCGACGTGAAGCTCGGGCTCGAGCAGATGTTCCGCTGGGGCGAGGCGGTGAGTGCCGGACGAGCCGGGTTCGAGCGGGTGTACGCCCTGCCCGAGCAGGTGCTGCCCGCAGGCTTCCTCGAGACCGCCCCGCCGCGTGCCGACGCCGTGCTCGAGCTCGTGCGCCAGGCCACACGGGCGCTCGGCATCGGCACCCGAGCGGACATCGCGGACTACTACCGGCTGCGCTCCGACGACACGGCCACCGCGATCGCCGAGCTCACCGACGCCGGCGAGCTCCTGCCGGTGCGGGTCGAGGGCTGGGGCGAGCGCGCCTGGCTGCACGCGGGGGCTCGGGTCCCCCGGCAGCTGACGGCGGACGCGGTGCTGAGCCCCTTCGACCCGGTCGTCTGGTTCCGGCGACGGGCCGAGCGGATGTACGGCTTCCACTACCGGATCGAGATCTACACGCCGGCCCCGAAGCGGGTGTTCGGCTACTACGTGCTGCCGGTGCTGCAGGACGACCGGCTCGTCGGGCGGATCGACCTGAAGAGCGACCGGCAGCGCGGGGTGCTCCGCGTCCGGACCGCGTGGCAGGAACCCGGCGAGCACCTGGACCCCGAGCGGCTCGCCGACACACTGCGACGGACCGCGAGCTGGCAGGGCCTCGGCGCGATCGAGGTGACCGACCGAGGAACCGCTGCTGCGGCCGTCGCCGGGGCGCTCGGAGTGCCCCTGGTGCCGCACGAGTCCGCTGACGACGCGGACACCCCCAAACCGATCGAGACGGCCGACGACACCGCCGCCGCCGACGGCATCGACTGACCCGTCAGAACCGGTCGGCGTTCGCCCGCAGCCGCGCGATGCGGTCGGGCAGCGGCGGGTGCGTCGAGAACAGTCGGTCCATCACACCGGGGCGCATCGGGTCGGCGATCCACAGGTGCGCCATCGAGGAGTTCTGCGTCTGCATCGGTCGGCCGTACGCGCCGAGCTTCTCGAGGGCCCGGGCCAGGCCCTCCGGGTGCCGGGTCGTCATCGCACCCGTCGCGTCGGCCAGGTACTCGCGCTGCCGGGACACCGCCGCCTGCACGCCGGCCGCGGCGATCGGGGCCACGATGACGGCGACGATCCCGGCGATGAGCAGCACCGGGTTGGCGCTGCCGCCGTTGTCCGAGTTGCGGTTCCGCCCGCCGGACAGGCCGCTGAAGATCGAGATGCGGAGCAGGACGTCGGCGATGAGGCCAACGGCCACGACGAGTCCGAAGACCATCGTGGACACCCGGATGTCGTAGTTCCGGACGTGTCCGAGCTCGTGCGCCATCACGCCCTGCAGCTCCTGGTCGTCCATGAGCTCGAGCAGCCCCGTCGTCGCCGCCACCACCGCGTGCTCCGGGTCACGCCCGGTGGCGAAGGCGTTCGGCGAGGGATCGGGGATGACGAACACCCGGGGCATCGGCATGCCGGTCGCGATGGCGAGGTTCTCGACGGTGCGCCACAGCCGTGGTTCGGAGGCACGGTCGATCTCGACTCCACCGGCGATCGCGGTGGCCTGTCGTGCCGCCAGGAAGTACTGCAGCACCGCGTACCCGAGCGCGACAACGAGCACGATGAAGCCGATCGAGACGTTGCCGGCGAGGTACCCGCCGAGGAACCCGAGCGCGCCGATGATCAGCAGGAACACCAGGACGATGACCACGGTGTTGCGCTTGTTCCGCGCGATGGCGCTGTACACGTCGGATCCGACGCTGGGGTCAGAACTGGACGCGCGGCGGCTCGGCGATGGCCGCCGGCTCGTTCGTCTCGAAGAACGGGGCCTCGGAGAAACCGCGGTTCTTCGCGAACGTGGAGTTCGGGAACACCCGGATCTTCGTGTTCAGCTCACGCACGCCACCGTTGTAGAAGCGGCGGGCGGCCTGGATCTTGTCCTCGGTGTCGACGAGCTCGGACTGCAGCTGCAGGAAGTTCTGGCTCGACTGCAGCTGCGGGTACCCCTCGGCCACCGCGAAGACGCTCTTGAGCGCCTTCTGCATGTGCCCCTCGGCGGTGGAGGCCGTGTCGGCGTCACCGGCGGACAGGGTCTCGGCGCGGGCCTTCGTCACGTCGTCGAAGAGCGCCTTCTCGTGCGTGGCGTACCCCTTGACCGTGTCCACGATGGTGGGGATCAGGTCGGCGCGGCGCTTCAGCTGCACCGAGATGTCGCTCCAGGCCTCGTCGACCCGGACCTTGAGCGTGACGAGGGAGTTGTACGTCACCCAGAGGTAGATCCCGATGATCACCAGGACGACCACCACCACTCCGACGACGATGAGCGTCGTGACGAGTCCGGTGTCCATGCGGGTGTACTCCTTTGCGCGTCGGGATCCGCGGTGCTGCGTTGGCCTGAACGGCCATCGTGAAGTCTATCGACGCGCTGAGCATGCTCCATTCCGTGAGCAGTGTTCACGGCCGATTCCCGAGTCACGCACACCGGGTTCCCGGACTGCGGCCCGATCCCGAACCTCATCCGCGAGGTGTATTGACCGGAGGCCGCCGATCCCGTGGGATGGGTCCGGTGAACACGACCGGGGAGAACGTGGACGAGAGGGCTGTCGGGGGCGACAGCCCTCGTCGTCGTCCCCGCTTCGCCCTGCTCGCAGCTGCGACGACGGTCCTCGTCGCCGCGCTCCTCGGGGCCGCAGCAGCCCCGGCCATCGCGGTCGCCGCGGACGGCACGTCGGTCGACGCTGCCGCTGCGGACGCCCCGGCAGCCCCCGCCGCCCGGGCAGCCGCCACCCCCACCGCCATCCCCGAGCCGAGCGAGATCGCTCCGCCGAGCCCCGGCCGGCCGGGCGCCCCGACGCCCACCCCCACGCGTCCCGCCGTTCGGCCCACCATCGCCGACCCGGGTGACGTCACGACGGGGACGACGCGTTTCCACGGCACCGGCACCCCCGGGCACACCGTCCGGGTGACCGGCCCGGCCGCGACGGGTTCGTCCGGGTGCACGACCCGGGTGGACCCGAACGGTTCCTGGGCCTGCCTCGGCACCGTCCGCTCGGGCCCGCAACAGGTCTTCACGGTGCGCGACCTCGTCGCCGCACTGCCCGTCGCGAGTGCACCGGCCTCGGACGTCATCGTCCCGCCGACCCTGGCGGCCGCCGGGCCCACCGGCGGAACGGTCTCCGGTACGGGGTACCCCGGATCGACGGTGCTGCTGTCGGAGTCCGGCTCCTCGGCCCAGCAGACCGCCCGGGTCGGTGCGGACGGCCGGTGGGTGGCCGCCCTCGGGTCGCTCGCCGACGGCCGGTTCACCGTCACCGCGTCGCAGACCGCCAGCACGGCGCGCGGCTACCGGTCGGACCTGCGGAGCGCGGCCTCCGCTCCCGTGACGATCACGGTCGACCGCACGGCGCCCGCTGCCCCGCGCATCACGACACCGGACGACGGCCAACGGATCGGCACCCGCTCGACGACGGTCGCCGGGACCGGTGAGCCGGGCGCCCGCGTGACCGTGTACGTCGACCGTGCGCCAGTGTGCGGCGTGGTGGTCGCGCCGGATGCCTCGTGGTCGTGCTCCACCGCGGGGTCGACGCTGCGCGCCGGCGGGCACCAGCTCACCGCGACGCAGCACGACGTCGCTGGCAACTACTCCCGGTCGTCGGCCGCCGTCCGGGTCACGGTGTGGTCCACCACCACGGCCCCGACCGCAACACCGACCCCGGGCGCCACGGACACCCCGGGGACTCCGGGCACGTCGACGCCGGGATCCGGCGCGACGACGGGCACCCCCGGCGCGACCGGCCACGGTGGAACCGGCACCGGCACCGGCACGAACACCGCCGGTCACGGGGGCGACGGCGGCAACGGCGGCAACGGCGGCAACGGCGGCAACGGCAACGAAAGCGGCGGCGCAGCAGGCACCGGCAACGGCCCCAGCGACGGCACCGGCAGCACCCCGGCCGGCGTCGGCAGCGCCGGAGGCCACCCCGACTGGTCCGGCCCCGCCGGCGACTGGACCGCGGCGACGACGTACGACCGCACCGTCCCGACCATCCAGGCCGCGTTCTCGTGGCGGACCGTCCTGGTCGCCACCGCCGTCGCCGCCGGGTTCCTCCTGCTGATCGCCGCCCCGCTCGCCCTCGTGGCCGCGGCCACCCGGGGTCGCCTCCGCTCGCCGTTCGCCGGGCTGCTCGGCCGCAACCGCTCGCGGTCGGACCGCACCGGCGGCGACGACGTCCTGCCGACCTGGGCGTCGATCACCATCGCGGTGTCCGTCGCGGCGCTGTGCACCCTGCTCGGGGTGGGCGTCGAGCTCGAGGCCCGGTACGCCCGTCTGGCTATCGCCGTCCTCGCCGGGACCGGCGTCCTGACCGCCGCCGTCGTGTTCGCCACGCGGTGGGCAGCCGGCAGCGACCACCGCACGATCGGGTTCCGGGTGTCGCCGTGGCTCGTGCTCGCAGCCCTCGTGGCGTGCGGCATCACCCGCGCGGCGGACCTGTCCCCCGCACTCATCGTCGGGGTCGTCCTCGTGCCGTCCGTCCGCCCCGGACTGGGGACCGGACCGCTCCGCCTGGGTACCGGGATCGCCGCGAGCGCCCGGGGTGCGACCTGGCGTGTGCTGGCCCTGCTCGGACTCGCCGCGGCCGGCTGGGTGCTGCACAGCCTGCTCGCGGGCGGTGGCTTCTGGGTGTCACTCGGGTCGGAGTTCGCCATCACGCTGTGCGTCGGCGGCCTCGGTGCCGTGGTCGCGACCCTGCTGCCCGTCGCGGGGTCCGCAGGCAGCGCGCTGCTCGCCGCCTCACGCGGTCGGTACGTCGCGCTCGCGGTGGTCGCCGTCGCGCTGACCACCGCGGTCTACTCGGGGACGACCGGCACGCACACCGCACCGGCCCTGCTCGTCGGCATCGCCGCGGCCTGCGTGACAGCCGCGATCGCGGCCCTGGTCTGGCTGCGCACCGACCGGCGCGCGGCCCGCGTCTGACCCGAGCCGGGCCTCCAGAGCGGCGCGCCGTACCACCCGTCGGACAGAAGACGCACTTCCGGGCCGGTTCGCGGACAGCGGGCTAGTGTGACGATCGGTGCTGGTCGCACCGCACGGAGGACGTTCGCCGTCCCGCACGGACGACCGACGCCGCACCGGACCAGCGGTGCAGCAGTGCCGCGCGACCGGTGCCCGCGCAGCACCGACGGTGTGCACCGCACGACCGCGGCAGGAGCGATGATGACCGACACCCGACCCGACACCCACCCCGACACGGACACCCGGTCCGACTACGACGCGACGCGCTTCCGCGAGGTGTTCGAGGGCAGCTTCACCTACGCCAACGGCTTCGCCCGCAACACCCACCGCTTCGCCGGCCGACCCGCGCTGCGCGAGCCGGAGACGGACCGCTCGTGGACCTACGCCGAACTCGGCGACGTCGTCGACCGGATCGCCGGGTGGCTCGTCCGGCACGGTGGCGGACGAGGTTCCGTCGTGATGGTCGAGCTGTTCAACACACCCGAGTTCGCGATGCTCTACTTGGCCTGTCACCGCATCGGCGCGGTGTTCTCGCCGACGAACTTCCGGCTCGCACCGGACGAGGTCGCGTTCATCATCGAGGACTCCGCACCCGCCGTCCTGGTGCACGACACCGAGCGGACGAGTGCGATCGCCGCCGCGATCGAGTCCTCGCCGCACCGGCCGGACCAGGTCGTCCCGGTCGGCGGCGACCACGACCGGTTCGCCGAGCTGCTCGCGTCCGAGCCCCTCTCCCCCGAGGAAATCGGGGCGATCGGTCCGCGCAGCACCTACGACGAGTCCACCCGGCTCTACACCTCGGGCACCACCGGTCGGCCGAAGCCCGTACCCCTGCCGAGCCTGGTCGAGGTGCTCAGCGCGCACGACGTGGTCATGCACTTCCCGCTCAGTCCGTTCGACAAGACGCTCAACATGTCGCCGCTGTTCCACCGCGGCGGCCTGTACTCCGGCGGCCCGAACCCGGTGTTCTACGTCGGCGCGGAACTCACGACGCTGCGCCACTTCGACGCCGACCGGGTGCTCGACCTGGTCGAGTCCGAACGCCTGACGTTCCTGATCGGCGCTCCGCCGAACCTGGTGCAGCTCGCCGACGCGCAGGAACGCCGGGCGCGGGACCTGTCGAGCCTCAACGGCATCGTCACGATGGGCGCACCGCTCGACCGCGCCGCGGCACTGCGCTACCAGGAGCTACTGTCGCCGCGGATCTTCAACGGCTACGGCACCACCGAGACCTTCTGGAACACGTTCCTGCGCCCCGAGGACTTCCCGGACGGCGCCGGTTCCACCGGTCGCGCATCGACCGACGACGACGTCGCCGTCGTCCGCGTGCACGAGGACCGTCTGGCCGACCCGACCGACACGGTGGCGAAGGACGGCACCGAGATCGGCGAGTTCGCCGTGCGCACCGTGAAGTCCGGCTACTCGTACCGGAACCCCGGGCTCGAGGCGGAGAAGTTCGCGAACGGCTGGTTCTACCCCGGCGACCTCGCCACGTGGGACGAGCACGAGCGGGTCACGATCGTGGGCCGCAAGGACGACATGGTCATCTCCGGCGGCGAGAACGTGCACCCCGTCCAGGTCGAGGCGGTGCTGCAGGAGCACCCCGGGGTCGCCGACTCCATCGTGGTGGGCGTGCCGGACCCGCGGTGGGGCGAGGTCGTCACGGCGTACGTCGTCCGTGCCGGCGACCGGCTGCCGGCCGACGACGCCGAGGCAGCGGCCGCGCTCGAGGAGTGGACCGGCTCCCACCCGGGCCTCGCCCGGTACAAGCGCCCACGGCGGTACCGCTTCGTCACGGACCTCCCCTACAACGCCACCGGCAAGAAGGTGCACTACCTGGCGAAGGACACGGCCGCGGCGGACCAGGCAGCGGGCCGGCTGATCGAGCCGTAGCGCGCCCGGTACCCGGCCGGTGACGGCCTGGAGGCCCGTGGCGGCGCCGCCACGGGCCTCCGGGCCGTCAGTTGGTCGCGTCCACCGCGCGCCGGGGCGCGTTGCGGGCGAAGAGGCCGGGCAGGAGCCCGCCGATCTTCGTCCCGATGCACAGGCTGACGAAGGTCGCGAGCGGGGTCGCGAGCGCCTCCGGATCGAAGGTGGCCACCGCCACCAGCCCGACCGTCCCCGGCACGAGCAGCAGGAACGCCGGGAAGAACGACACCGTCGCCGGGATCGCCGGCACGAGCCGCTCGAGCAACCGGGCCGCGACGAACAGCAGCGCCGCTGCGGCCCCGGTCGCCACGACGCTGCCCCAGAGCGGCGTCGTCGTGCTCACCACGGCGTAGGCGGTGACCATGACCGCCACCGACACGAGCGTCAGGCGCCACCCGGACCGGAACACCAGACCGAGCCCGACCGCGAGCACCACGACGGCCACCCACGACACCCAGTACGCCGGCACCGACTCCCAGCCGGCCAGGTCCGTGCCGACCCCCGCGACCTCGCCGACGAGCGCCGCCGACGACGGGTCGACGTGCAACCCGGTCAGGGCGCTGCCGGACGCGATGCCGGCGGCCATGAAGCCGAGCATGATGAGCCCCTGCACCAGTCGGGACGACCCGGTGACGATGTCCGCGGCGGTGAGTTCGAGCAACGCGTTGGTGATGAGTGCGCCGGGGACGAACACCGCCACCGGGGCGCAGACCGCGAAGAGCGGGACCTGCTCGAACCCGGTGCCCGCGGCGACCAGGCCGACGATCGCCGTCGACACGAACGCGGCCAGGAACGGGATGATCGCCACGGCCTCGCGGAAGCGCCGGAGGACCAGTCCGATCACGCCGACCAGGCCGCCGACGACGAGCGCCAGGACGATCGCCCACCAGGGGCAGCGGAAGACGACGGCCAGGCCGGCCGAGGTCAGGGCGTTGCCGAGGATCCACGGCAGCGCGGGCGGCGGGACGGTGCCGGCCCGGATGGCCCGGACGCGGGCGGGGATCTCGGCGAGGGCGATGGAGCCACTCTCGAGCCCGAGCACGACGCGGTTGGCGCGGGCGGCCTGGCGGGACGACAGTTCGACGCCCTCGGCGTTGACGATGGTGGCGGCGCCCGTCGAGACCTCGCTCACCATCACCAGGGCGGGCAGGACGCCGATCGCGAGCGTCGGTCCGACCCCGGCGGCGTCCCGGGCCTTCTCGAGCGCCGACCGGACGTCGGTGACGGAGCTGCCGGCGTCCAGGAGCAGGGCTCCGAGGGTGCCGAGGAGCATGCCGACCGGGACGCTCTCGCCGTCGACGACCTCGACGTGGGCCTCCGGTCGGCGGAGGGCGTTCTGCAGGTTGGCGAGTGCGCTTCCGAGTCCGACCACGATCGTCGATGCTACTGGGCGTGCGGGGTGCGCGGGTCGCGTGCGGTGTTCGGTACCCCCGGTGGGACTCGAACCCACAACTCAGCGATTTTAAGTCGCGTGCCTCTACCGATTGGGCCACGGGGGCGGGCCGCAACAGCCTACCGATGCACGAAGGCGGCCACCCTTCGCAGGTGACCGCCTTCTTGACGAGCGTTGCTACTTGGCGTCGGCCGGGGCCGTCACCGGCTCGGGGGCGTTGGAGACGTCCTTCGCGGGCTCGCCGTAGACGGGACCGGCGGCACCGGCGACCTTGCCCTCTTCCGGAGCCGGGGCTGCGGCGGGCGCGGCCGGGGCCTCGGCAGCGGGCTTCGGACGGGACGCGAACGCCTCGAACGCGGCACGCGGGGTCTCGCGGTCGTCGAGCGACACGATGTCGCGGCCCAGGAAGAAGCCACCGACCCAGTCGCCGATGACGCGCCACTTGCGCTCCCACGACGGCATGGCCAGGCCGTGGTAGCCGCGGTGTGCACCCCAGGCCAGGAAGCCCTTCATGGCGAACTTGCCGGACTGGAACACACCGGTGCCCAGGCCGAGACCCGCGACGGCGCCGAGGTTCTCGTGCTTGTAGTCGGTCGTCGCCTCGCCACGGATGGTCGCGACGACGTTCTTCGCGAGCTGCTTGGCCTGGCGCACGGCGTGCTGGGCGTTCGGCACGCAGAACCCGCCGACACCGCCACCGGTCAGGTCCGGCACGGCTGCGACGTCGCCGCAGGCCCATGCGTCGGCGATCACGCCGTTGTCGTCGACCACGCGCAGGTCGGGCTGCACGCGGATGCGGCCACGCTGCTCGAGCGGGAAGTCGGTGCCCTTGACCATCGGGTTCGCCATGACGCCGGCGGTCCAGATGATGAGGTCGGACGGGATCGTCTCGATCGCGCCGTCGCTCGTCTTGAGCTCGCAGACGCCGCCCACGGCCGAGGCCAGCTGGGTCTCGAGGTGCACGGTCGCGCCACGCTCGGCGAGGTTCTTGAGCACCCAGTGCGAGGTCTCGAGCGAGACCTCGGGCATGATGCGGCCCATCGCCTCGACCAGGTGGAAGTGCGTGTCGTCGAAGGACAGCTGCGGGTGGCTCTTCAGCAGGTCGGTGACGAAGGAGCGGAGCTCGGCGAACACCTCGATGCCGGCGAAGCCACCACCGACGACGACGACGGTGAGCAGGCGGTCGCGCTCGGGACCGGCCGGCAGGTTCGCCGCCTTGTGGAAGTTGCTGAGGATGCGGTCACGGATCGACGCGGCTTCCTCGATGGTCTTCAGGCCGATGGCCTCGTCCGCGACGCCCGGGATCGGGAACGTGCGGGACACCGCGCCGGCGGTCATGACGATCTGGTCGTAGGACTCCTCCCACGCCTCACCCTCGGTCGGGGTGATCGTCGCCGTCTTGGTGGCGTGGTCGACCTTGGTGACCTTCGCCGTGACGACGCGGGTCTTCTTGAGGTGACGACGGTGCGCGACGACCGCGTGACGCGGCTCGATGGAACCGGCGGCGACCTCGGGCAGGAACGGCTGGTACGTCATGTACGGCAGCGGGTCCACCATGACGACCTCGGCTTCGCCCTGGCGAAGGTGCTTCTCGAGCTTCCATGCGGTGTAGAAACCGGCGTAACCGCCGCCGACGACGAGGATCTTGGGCACGGGGGATGATCTCCTTGGATGGGGGTGTGCGGGAGTCGGGTCAGACTTCGCCGCCACCCGCCCCGACTCCAGCGTCTGCACCGTCATCATACGCCCGGCACTCACACCGGGAGGGCGACCAGTCCGCGCGCTCGAGCGCGAGGTCGCCGATGGGGTTGACGCCGGGTCCGGCGGCGAGGGCGTGGCCGACGAGGGCGTGCAGGCACTTCACGCGGGTGGGCATGCCACCGGCGCTGATGCCGTCGATCTCGTCGACGTGTTCGATCGACTCGCGATCGGCCAGGTAGGACTCGTGGGCCGCGCGGTACTGCGCGGCGACTTCGGGGTCCTCGAGCAGGGCTGCCAGCTCGGGCATCACCTGGTTGGCCTCGAGGGTGCTGACCGCAGCGGTGGCCGCGGGGTGGCACAGGTAGTAGAACGTCGGGAACGGGGTGCCGTTCGACAGCCGGGGCTTCGTGGAGACGACGGTGGGGTTGCCACAGACGCAGCGTGCCGCGATCCCGATGACGTCACGCGCCGGTCGGCCGAGCTGCGCCGACACGACCTGGACGTCGCGGTCGGAGGGCGGGTCGAAGGGAGGGGTCGTCACGGGAACGTGAGCCTACCGGAGAAGCGGAACCCCTCGCACCGTCGGGCCGGACGGCTCCGCGCCGCGCGGTTCGGACTACTTGCTGTCGCCCGTGCCGGAGACGTCGGGGGCGACGAGGTCGGCGGCACGCTCGTCGGTGAGCCCGGACTGCAGCACCGACGAGAGCATCGCCTGCACCCAGTCGACCTTGGGCGTCTGCACCTTCGCGCTCACGGGGGTGCCCGAGTCGGTGGTGGGGGTCTTCTCGGTCCGCTTGTCCTCGGTGCCCATCACGAGGTAGCTCTCCTCGCCCGGGTACACGTAGAGCAGCCGGTCACGAGCCTGCGCCTCGATGTATGCCGGGTCGTCCCAGCGTGCGACGTCCTTCTTCTTCTGCGTGACGTCGGCCTTCTGGCTCGCGACCTCCTGCTGCTGCTGGGCGATCTGCTCCTGCTGCTGGATGAGCGTCCGGAGCGACGGCGCGAGCACCACCACGAAGAGCACGATGATCGCGAGCATGAGCAGGCTGAACCCGGAGAAGTGGATCGAGCGGTACCAGGGCTGCGCGGGCGTGCTGCCGTCGGGCATCGCCACGGGGACGCGGCGGACGCGGGGCTTCTGGCTGGGCACGGTCCGACGATAACCCGGCACGGTCGGTCGGGCCGCCCGGCACGCGGCCGTTCGGCGCCCTCTCAGCGTCTCGCGTCCCACGGTGCTGCCCAGCAGAAGACGCCGTCGTCTCCTCGAGACGCCTCCGGATTCGGCGGCGTCTCACGGACTTCGCGGCGTCAGGCTGACACGACGGCGTCACGCCGACGGCGGGCGGGTCCGGGTCCGATCGAGGCAGCCGGGAGGCACGGCTCCGGCCCGTCCGTCCGTCCCGCACCCGGAGTGGTCACCACAAACCGCCCGGTGCACGTCCGGTGGTCACGTCCTGTCGGCCGAGCCCGGGCCAGCCGACGACTCGCGACCACTCGACGCAGCGCGCGCGGCACGTCCCGACCGCTCGGCACTCCGGGGCTGCACACACGACGAGACGCCGTCCTCCTGGAGGAGGACGGCGTCTCGGTGGTGCGGGTACTGCTGAGCGGCTGGTTACAGCGACGCGGCGCGCGGGAAGGCCGAGCGACCGGCGTACACCGCGGCGTCGCCGAGCTCTTCCTCGATGCGGAGCAGCTGGTTGTACTTCGCGACGCGGTCCGAGCGGGCCGGGGCGCCGGTCTTGATCTGACCACCGTCGACCGCGACCGCGATGTCCGCGATCGTGGTGTCCTCGGTCTCGCCGGAGCGGTGCGACAGGATCGAGGTCAGGCCGTGACGGTGCGCGAGCGAGACCGCGTCGAGCGTCTCGGTGAGCGTGCCGATCTGGTTGACCTTGACGAGGATCGAGTTCGCGGCCTTCTCGTCGATGCCCCGCTGCAGACGCTTCGGGTTGGTGACGAACAGGTCGTCGCCGACGATCTGGACCTTGTCGCCGAGCTCGGCGGTCAGGTGCGACCAGCCCTCCCAGTCGTCCTCGGCCAGCGGGTCCTCGATGGTGACGAGGGGGTAGTTCGCGACGAGCTCGGCGAAGTAGGAGGTGAACTCCTGGCTCGAGAGCTGCTTGCCCTCGAACTGGTACTTGCCGTCCGAGAAGAACTCGGTGGACGCGACGTCGAGGCCGACGGCGATGTCCTTGCCGGGCGTGTAGCCGGCCTTCTCGATCGCGGTGAGCAGGAAGTCGAGCGCCGCGCGGTTCGACGCGAGCTCCGGCGCGAAGCCGCCCTCGTCGCCGAGGCCGGTGGCCAGGCCCTGCTTCTTCAGCTCGCCCTTGAGGGCGTGGTAGGTCTCGACACCCCAGCGGAGTGCCTCGGAGAAGGACTCGGCGCCGTAGGGCACCAGGAAGAACTCCTGGATGTCGACGTTGGTGTCCGCGTGGGCACCACCGTTGACGACGTTCATCAGCGGGACGGGCAGCGTGTGCGCGTTCGGGCCGCCGAGGTAGCGGAAGAGCGGCAGGTCGACCGAGTCGGCTGCGGCACGGGCCACGGCGAGCGAGGCGCCGAGGATCGCGTTCGCGCCGAGGCGGGACTTGTTCTCGGTGCCGTCGAGCTCGATGAGCGCGGCGTCGACGAGGCGCTGGTCGGTGGCGTCGAAGCCCTCGAGCGCCGGTCCGATCTCGTCGAGGACGGCGTCGACGGCCTTGAGCACGCCCTTGCCGCCGTAGCGCGAGGCGTCGCCGTCGCGCAGCTCGTACGCCTCGAACGCGCCGGTGGATGCACCGGACGGGACGAGCGCGCGGGACACGACGCCGTCGTCGAGCAGGACCTCGACCTCGACCGTCGGGTTGCCTCGGGAATCGAGGACTTCGCGTGCGCCTACGGCATCGATCAGGGCCACGGGGTACTCCCTACACATTGGTTGTGGTGATTGCGGTGTCGATCCTAGCGAGCGGAGGTGAACACGACGTCGGCCGTGACGCCCCGCTGTGGACGAGTCCGTGCTGGAACGAGGACTGGGTGCTCAGTCGAGCGGGCGGAACTCGACGCCCTCGAGCGACGCGGTGTCCGCCGAGACGGTCGCGAACGCCGTGAAGCCCTGGGCGGCGAGGCCGGCGAGCAGGTTCTTGGTGTTCTTCGTGCGACGCTCGAGCCGGACGCGCCGGTGGGACGCCAGCGCCTCGGTCTTCAGCGCGGCGAGCCGGACCGGGTCGACGTCCTTGTCGTACACGAGCACGACGGCGTCGGCCTCGGCGGACTCCGGGAGGGTCACGAGGTCGACGAGCCGCTCGAACCCGAGCGAGAACCCGACCGCGGGGACGTCCTGCCCGAGGAACCGGCCGATCATCCCGTCGTACCGGCCGCCGCCACCGAGGCTGTAGCCGAAGTCGGGGTGCGCGACCTCGAAGATCGTGCCCGTGTAGTAGCCCATGCCGCGCACGAGCGTCGGGTCGAAGCGCAGGTCCACCCCGGGCAGCGCCTCGCGCAGGCGGAGCAGGTCGGCGAAGGCCTCGGCGTCGAGCCACGGCGCCCCCTCGACCGACGTCCAGTCGGCGGCCTCGAGCGCGCGGATGGTGTCCTCGAGCCCGGGCAGGTCGGCACCCACGGTGCTGCGGAGCTCCGCCGCGACGCCGTCCGCACCGATCTTGTCGAGCTTGTCGATCGTGATGAGCGCGCGGTCCGCGGCGGCCGGCTCGGTGATCCCCCACGACGCGAGGAGCGCCAGCAGGATCCGGCGGTCGTTGATCCGGATCGTCGTGCCGCGGACCCCGAGGGCGTCGAGGGCCGCGGTCGTCGCGCGGATGAGCTCGATCTCGGCGAGCTGCCCGGGCTCCCCCAGGATGTCGATGTCGCACTGCACGAACTGGCGGTAGCGACCCTTCTGCGGGCGCTCGGCACGCCAGACCGGCGCGATCTGCACGGACCGGAACACCGACGGCAGCTCCGCACGGTGCGAGGCGTAGAACCGGGCGAGCGGGACCGTCAGGTCGAACCGGAGACCGAGGTCGGCGAGGTCCAGCGGCGCCTCGGCCACCTGCAGGTCCTCGATGGTGAGCCCGCGCCTCATCACCGCGAACGCCAGCTTCTCGTTGTCACCGCCGAGCCCGGAGTGCAGCCGCGCAGCGTCCTCCACCACCGGGGTCTCGATCTCGTCGAAACCGTGCCGTGAGTAGACGTCCCGCACGACACCGAGCACGTGCTCGCGCCGGGCCTTGTCCGCCGGGAGGAAGTCACGCATGCCACGGGGTGCCGTCACGGTCGTTGCCATGCGGTCAATTCTGGCAGACGGGCGTCTCCGGCTTGCGCGCATGCCGACCCACTGGCATACTGCATGCAGAACCTCGGTCCGGATCGTGCCTGATCCACGCTCCGGACCGATTCGCGGGGCGACGTGCTGCAGTGCGTCCCGCGGTTCGAGCGGGCTTCCCTGTCGGCCCCTCTCCCTGGTGGAGCCGACGCCCGCTCACGGGCGCCCTCTCTTTTTCGGGTTGGGAGGGCGCCCGTTCTCCCCTGCCCGGAGCGATCTCCCGACCGGGGATCACTCCACAGCCCGACCGGCCTCCTCCAGCGCCGACACCGCGGCCCGCAGACTCGCGACCGGGTCCACCCCGCGTCGTGCCGCAGCCGCGACCTCCCCGAGCACCGCTCGCCCCCATTCGGCGTCGACCGTCCCCACCCCGTCGTCCGCAGCGGGCGCGGCCGACGCGGCGGGCGCGGCGGACGCACCACGGGCCTCCGGGCCGACGCCGGAACCGGCCCCGACGACGGACGCGACGACCGCGTCGGCGTCCCCACGTTCCCCCAGGCGTTCCAGCAGCTTCACCGCGCGCTCCAGCGGCGGCATCGCCCGCGGCACCCCGTCGAACGCACTCCGCCGACTCGCCTTCTCGGCCGCCTTGGCCGCACGCCAGACCCGCACGACGTCCTCGACGGTGTCCGCCGTCTCGTCGCCGAACACGTGCGGGTGCCGCCTGGTCATCTTGTCCCGCACCCCGGCGGCGACGTCCTCGAGGGTGAAGTCCCCCGCCCGGGCGGCGATCCCCGCGTGCAGGACCACCTGGTAGAGCAGGTCGCCGAGTTCCTCGCGGACGTCGTCCGGGTCGCCGTCGTCGATCGCGTCGACGAGTTCGTACGACTCCTCGACGGCGTAGCGGGCGAGCGAGGCGTGGGTCTGCGTCCGGTTCCAGACGCACCCGCCGTCCTCGGCGAGCAGGCGGTCGACGACGGTCACGAGATCCGGTACGGCGGTCATCACGTCATCGTGCCACCCGCGTAGACTGGTCGTGGTGTGTCGGGAAGTCTGGTCGACGGACACTCACCCGACCCCTCGAGACGGAGATCCATGTCGTCCCTCGTCCGCTCCCCCCGCTTCAGCGCCATCGCGCTCCTCACCGCCGCCGTGCTCGGCCTGGTCGTGGCGAACTCCCCGATCGGCCCCGGCCTCGAACGGCTGCTCGACGCGCACCTGCCGCTCGGTGCCCTCGGCCTCGACCTGTCGATCGCGCACTGGATCAGCGACGGGCTGCTCGCGGTCTTCTTCCTGCTCGTCGCGATCGAGCTGAAGCAGGAACTCGTCGACGGCGAGCTGTCGAACCCCAAGACCGCGATCATCCCCGCCATCGCGGCGGTCGGCGGCGTGCTGGTCCCGGCCGGCATCTTCCTGCTCGTCACCGCGGGGACGCAGTACACGCACGGTTGGCCGATCCCGACGGCGACGGACATCGCGTTCGCGCTCGGGGTGCTCGCCATGTTCGGTCGCGGGCTGCCGAGCGGCATCCGGGTGTTCCTGCTCGCGCTGGCCGTGCTCGACGACCTCATCGCGATCATCATCATCGCCGTGGTGTTCGCGCACGACACCGACTTCCTGGCCCTCGCGGGCGCTGTCGTCACCCTCGCGGTGTTCTGGCTGCTCGGACGGATGCTCCGTCCGGGGCGCAGCGGGCAGACGTTCATCATCGTGGCCATGGTCGTGGTCGGGCTCCTGACCTGGTGGCTCGTCTACCACTCCGGTGTGCACGCCACGATCGCCGGCGTCGCCCTCGGGCTCGTGCTGCCCCGCCGCCCGGGCCACACCCTGCACGAGAACGTCGAGCCGTGGTCGAACGCCATCGTGCTGCCGGTGTTCGCGTTCGCGTCGGCCGCCGTCATCATCCCCTCGGTCGGCATCAGCGAGCTCTCCCCCACGTTCTGGGCGGTCGTCCTCGCTCTGCCGGTCGGCAAGGTCATCGGCATCACGCTGTTCGGCACGATCGCCACGCGGATCTTCCGCTCGCCAGGCCGCTCGTCGCTGTCGTTCTTCTCGATCATCACCGTCGGCGTGCTCGGCGGCATCGGGTTCACGGTGTCGCTGCTCATGAACGAGCTGGCGTTCGCCCGCAACGAGGAGATCCTCGACGAGGGCGTCCTCGCCGTGCTCGTCGGCTCGGGCATCGCCATCGTCGCGTCGGCGGTCGTCGTGACCCTGCGGGCGCGGGCGTACCGCGCGCGCCGCGAGCTGTCCGAGGCCGAGGACACCGAGTAGCGGCTCGCGGCCCGCGGTTCGCACCCGTTCCACGACAGGCCACGCGTCGTTCGACGCGTGGATCGTCGCGGACGGCGTGCGCGCCGTGGACGTGGCCACGGACCGACTGGAGGCACGGTGCGGGCC
>NZ_MJGT01000082.1:1177-1861 GCF_001864975.1 Curtobacterium sp. MMLR14_002 | reverse complement strand
GCGTCGCGGCCTTGACCGCGACCCCGTTCTCGTCCGTCATCGCACGGACTCGGCCGTAGGCCGTGCCCGCCACGATGGCGTCACCGACGTGGAGCGTGCCGGACTGGATGAGGACCGTGGCGACTGCACCGCGACCCTTGTCGAGCCGGGCCTCGATCGCGACACCACGGGCGTCCTTGTCGGGGTTCGCACGCAGGTCGAGACCGGCGTCCGCGGTGAGCAGCACGGCGTCCAGGAGCTCCTGGATGCCGATGTTCTGCCGTGCCGACACGTCGACGAACATGACGTCGCCGCCGTACTCCTCGGCCACCAGGTTGTACTCGGTGAGCTGCTGGCGGACCTTGGCGGGGTTCGCGCCTTCCTTGTCGATCTTGTTGACCGCGACGACGATCGGCACACCGGCCGACTGCGCGTGGTTCAACGCCTCGATGGTCTGGGGCATGATGCCGTCGTCCGCCGCGACCACGAGGATCGCGATGTCCGTCACCTGGGCACCACGGGCACGCATGGCCGTGAAGGCCTCGTGACCCGGGGTGTCGATGAAGGTGATCGGGCGGTCGATGCCCTCGTGCTGCGCGACGATCTGGTAGGCACCGATGTGCTGGGTGATGCCACCGGCCTCGCCCTCGACGACCTTCGAGTTGCGGATCGCGTCGAGGAGGCGGGTCTTGCCGTGGTCGACGT
>NZ_MJGT01000082.1:0-493 GCF_001864975.1 Curtobacterium sp. MMLR14_002 | reverse complement strand
CGTCGTCGTCTTCGTCCTCGAGTTCTGCGTCGAGGTCGATGTCGAAGCCCTCGAGGAGCTCCTTGTCCTCGTCCTCGGGCGAGACGATCTGGATCTTGTAGCCCAGCTCGTCACCGAGGACCTCGAACGTGGCCTCGTCCAGCGACTCGGTCGCGGTCGCCATCTCACCGAGGTGGAACAGCACCGTCACGAGGTTGCCGGGCATGGCGTCGATCTTGTCCGCGAAGTCCGAGATGCTCGCACCACGACGGAGTCGGACGACCGTGTTGCCGTCGCCACGAGGGACCTGCACACCGCCGAGCGACGGGGCCTGACGCATCTCGTACTCGGCGCGCTTCGTCCGCTTCGACTTGCGGGCACGGCTCTTGCCGCCACCGCGACCGAACGCACCGGCGGTCCCACCACCGGGGCCACGACCACGGCCACCGCCACCGGCGGGACGCGGGCCGCTGAAGGCCGGACGCGGGAAGCCGCCACCGGCACCGCCGCCGGC
>NZ_MJGT01000081.1:0-5120 GCF_001864975.1 Curtobacterium sp. MMLR14_002 | reverse complement strand
ACTCGCACCGGGCCTCCTGTGCGAACGATCCGGGCGCGGTGTCAGCCGCGCCCGTCGGCGTCAGTTGGTGCCGTTGTCGCCCTCGGACGAATCCGTCTGCGAGTCCGTCGGCTGCGTGCCGGGCACGGCCTCGCCGGTCGACTGTGCGCCGCTCTCGGACGGGGACGTCGAGGTGGGCGTCGGGGTCGGGCTCGGCGCGAGGGTCTGGTACTCCTCCTGCGAGCTCGTCAGCACCGGCACGTTGGCCGAGGTGCCCTCGGCGTCGGGGTAGCTGAAGTAGACCTTCACGAGCGAACCGGGCTTCGCGTCCGCGTTGTCGAACACGATCGGCTCGGCGTCACCGGCGGTGGTGCCCTGCGTGGTGTCGCCCTCTTGCACGCTCGACTCGTCGTCGCTGCCCGCACCCGCGGCCATGGCGAGGTCGACGTGGGTGTTGGCCGGCACGTCGACGGTCTGGGTGTCGCCGCCGATCTCGATCGAGACGGTGTAGTCGTCCTGGTCGTCGTTGTTCACCAGCGTGCCGATGAAGCGGGCGCTCTCACCGTCGTCCGAGATCAGGAGGGCGTTCCGCACGTCGACCTTGCCGGTCGAGACGTCCACGCCGTCGGTGATCTGCTTGATGTCGACGGTGTGGGCCGGCGACATGAACTCGCACCCGGTGGCGCCGAGCGCGATGGTTGCCGCAACGGCGACGGACACGAGTACCCGAGGTCGCAAGAGATTCCTCCGTAAGTCACGATGGAGACCGGGCGGTCCCCGCGCCCATCCTAGCGATCACCGGGAGGGGTGAGCGTTGAGGGTCCCCTTACCGGAACGGCCCTTGTGGTAAACTGGATGTCTGGGAACGGAGCCTGATACATGCAATTCGAGGTCGGCGAGACCGTCGTCTACCCCCATCACGGGGCGGCAACCATCTCTGAAGTCAAGACTCGCGTCATCAAGGGCGAGGAAAAGGTCTACCTGAAACTGCGGGTGACGCAGGGTGACCTGACGATCGAGGTCCCGGCGGACAACGTCGACCTGGTCGGCGTCCGCGACGTGATCGGCAAGGAAGGACTCGACAAGGTGTTCGAGGTCCTCCGGGCGCCGTTCACGGAAGAGCCCACCAACTGGTCACGCCGCTACAAGGCGAACCTCGAGAAGCTCGCTTCCGGTGACGTCATCAAGGTGTCCGAGGTCGTCCGCGACCTCTGGCGGCGCGATCAGGACCGCGGGCTCTCCGCGGGTGAAAAGCGGATGCTGGCCAAGGCCCGGCAGATCCTGATCTCCGAGCTCGCGCTGGCCGAGAAGACCGACGAGGACAAGGCATCGACCGTCCTCGACGAGGTCCTGGCTTCCTGAGCCTGACGACAGCGCACTGAACGCGACAGCACGAACGACGACCGCACGGTTCCCCGAAGGGGTGGACCGGGCGGTCGTCGTCGTTGCGGCCGGTTCCGGCACCCGGCTCGGCATCGGGACCGCGAAGGCGTTCGTGCCCGTGGCCGGTGCGCTGATGCTCGCGCGGGCGCTCGAACCCCTGTTCGCCTTGCCGTCACCGACGCTCGTCGTCGTGGTCGCACCCGCGTCGCACCTCGACGAGTGCCGGCAGGTGGTCGGTTCGGTCGCGGGAGCGGCTGTCGCGTACACGGCCGTCGTCCCAGGAGGCGCGGATCGCCACGGGTCGGTCGAGGCCGGCCTGGCCGTCCTGCCGGACTCCGTCACCACGGTGCTCGTGCACGACGCGGCGCGGTGCCTCACGCCCGCGGCACAGTTCTCGCGGGTGTTCGACGCCGTCGCCGCCGGTGACGGTGCGGGCGTCGTGCCGGCGCTCCCCGTCACGGACACGGTCAAGCGGGTCGACGGTGACGTCGTCGTCGAGACCGTCGACCGTGCGGCGCTCGTCGGGGTGCAGACGCCGCAGGGCTTCCCGCTCGCGGCACTGCGGCGTGCGTACGCGGTGTCGTCGCAGTCCGAGACGGACGATGCCGGGGTGTTCCAGGCCGTCGGGGGCACCGTGCGCTTTGTGCCGGGTGACGCCGACGCCTTCAAGATCACGACGCCGTGGGACCTCGGCCGGGCCGAGTCGATCGTGCGGGCGCGGACCGAGGCGGCCGGTGGTGCCGGTGCCGGTGCCGGTGCGGGGACGCCCGACGCCGTCGTCGCGGTCCGACTCGGGCTCGGGGTCGACGTGCACGCCTTCGACGACGCCTCGCCCTGCCGTGTCGGGCTGCTCGACTTCCCCGGCGAACCCGGCCTCTCCGGGCACAGCGACGGTGACGCGGTGGCGCACGCGGTGTGTGATGCCCTGCTCTCCGCCGGGGGCCTCGGCGACATCGGCGGACGCTTCGGCACCGCCGACCCGCAGTACGCCGGTGCCACTGGCGACGTCTTCGTCCGCGGCGCGGTCGCGCTGCTCGCGGACGCCGGGCTCGTGCCGGTGTCCGTCACCGTGCAGGTCATCGGCAACCGGCCGCGCATCGGCCGCCGCCGCGACGAGATGCAGGACGCCCTGTCCGCGGTCGTCGGTGCGCCCGTCGCCGTGTCCGGCACGACGACCGACGGGCTCGGGTTCACCGGCCGTGGCGAGGGGCTCGCGGCGATCGCCACGGCACTCGTGCGTCCCTCCTGAAACCGCGGCCCCGCGCCGATTAGGGTTGAGGCGTGACCGTTCGCCTCTACGACTCCCGCGCCGCAGCCGTCGTCGACCTCGTGCCCCTGGTCGACGGACACGTGAGCGTCTACGTCTGTGGTCCGACGGTGCAGTCGTCGCCGCACATCGGGCACCTGCGGTCCGCGCTCGTCTACGACATCTGGCGCCGGTGGCTCACCCACCGTGGGTACCGGGTGACCCTGGTGCGCAACGTCACCGACATCGACGACAAGGTCCTCGACCTGGCTGCGGGCACGGACGAGGAGTGGTTCGCCCGCGCCTACCGGGTCGAGCTCGAGTTCACGGCCGCGTACAACGCCCTCGGCATCCTGCCCCCGACGTACGAGCCCCGCGCCACCGCGAGCGTGCCGCAGATGCACGAGATCATCCAGCGCCTCATCGACCGCGGGCACGCCTACGCCGCCGACGACGGCTCGGGTGACGTCTACTTCGACACCGGCAGCTGGGCCGACTACGGGGTGCTCACCCGGCAGCGGCGCGAGGACATGGTCGAGGCCGCCGACGCCGATCCGCGTGGCAAGCGCGACGCCCGTGACTTCGCGCTCTGGAAGGGTGCGAAGCCCGGCGAGCCGTCGACGGCCAACTGGGACTCCCCGTGGGGCGCCGGCCGTCCGGGCTGGCACATCGAGTGCTCGGCGATGTCGCGCCGGTACCTCGGCCCCGCGTTCGACATCCACGGCGGCGGGCTCGACCTGCGCTTCCCGCACCACGAGAACGAGCTGGCGCAGTCCACGGCCGCCGGGGACCCGTTCGCGTCGTACTGGCTGCACAACGGCCTGGTGACCGTCGAGGGCCAGAAGATGTCGAAGTCGCTCGGCAACTCGATCTTCGCGGCGGACTTCCTCGGATCCGCTCGTCCCGCCGTCGTCCGGTACTTCCTCGGTGCCGCCCACTACCGCTCGTCGATCGATCACCACGAGGGCTCCCTGGCCGAGGCCGAGGCTGCGTACGACCGCATCGGCGGGTTCCTCGAGCGCGCCGAGACCCGGCTCGAGGGCGTCCACCTCGCCGACGCCCCGGCCGTGCCCGAGACCTTCGCCGCGGCCATGGACGACGACCTCTCCGTACCCCAGGCCCTGGCCGTGCTGCACGAGACCGTGCGCACCGGCAACGCCGCCCTGGACGCCGACGATGCGGAAACGCTCGGGACCGCGTACCATCAGGTGGCTGCGATGGTGGAGGTGCTCGGCATCGACCCGCGAGCCGCCCACTGGTCGGGCGGCGGCCACGACACCTCGGCAGGCCCGCTCGCCGCCCTCGTCGAACGCCTCGTGCAGGAGCGCGCGGACGCCAGGGCAGCACGGGACTTCACCGCGGCCGACCGCGTGCGCGACGACCTCGCCGCCGCGGGCATCACGATCGAGGACACGCCGTCCGGAACACGCTGGAGCATCGCCTGAACACGGCAGTGCCGAACAGGAGCTACGCATGAAGAACGTCTCGGGAAGCAAGAAGGGTCGGCCCGGCGCCGTCCGCACCGGTCGCAAGGGCAACAAGCAGGTCGGTTCCGGCGGACAGGGCGCCCAGGCGCTCGAGGGTCGCAAGCCGACCCCGAAGGCCGAGGACCGCCCGTACCACCCGGCCGGCAAGCGCAAGGCCGCGAAGGACCGCTTCGAGGCGGCCAAGGGCCGGCACGGTTCCTCGAGCACCCCGCAGGGTCGCACGGGCCGTCCGCCGGCACGCAAGACCGACGACTCCGAGCTGGTGACCGGGCGCAACTCCGTGCTCGAGGCCCTGCGCACGAAGACCCCGTCGTCGACGCTCTACATCGCGTCGCGCATCGAGGTCGACGACCGCGTGAAGGAGATCCTCGCGCTCGCCAACCACCGCGGTGTGCCGATCATCGAGCTCATGCGTCCCGAGCTCGACCGCATCACCGGACACGACAGCGTGCACCAGGGCGTCGCCCTCAAGGTGCCGGCGTACCAGTACGCCGTCTCCGAGGACATCGTCGAGCAGGCCTTCTCGCGTGACCAGGTCCCGCTGCTCGTCGCACTCGACGGCATCACCGACCCCCGCAACCTCGGCGCGATCATCCGCTCGACCGCGGCGTTCGGCGGACACGGCGTCATCGTGCCGCAGCGTCGTTCGGTCGGCGTGACGGCGTCGGCGTGGAAGACCTCGGCCGGTGCCGCGGCACGCACCCCCGTCGCGATGGCCCCGAACCTCACGCAGACCCTGAAGTCGCTCAAGTCGATGGGCCTGTTCGTCCTCGGCCTGGACGGCGACGGTGACGTGGAGCTCGACGGCCTCGAGCTTGCCGACCGTCCGATCGTGATCGTCGTCGGTTCCGAGGGCAAGGGCCTGTCGCGCCTGGTCACCGAGACCTGCGACGCCATCGTGTCGATCCCGATCTCGAGCGCCACCGAGTCCCTGAACGCCGGCATCGCCGCGAGTGTCACCCTGTGGGAGGTCGCGCGGCGCCGTCGCACCGCGTAGCCCCAGCACTTCGTGAGCAGGAATGGTC
>NZ_MJGT01000080.1:2479-2778 GCF_001864975.1 Curtobacterium sp. MMLR14_002 | reverse complement strand
ACGGGCCTCCTGTCCGTCTCCTGGTTCTGGGGTACGCTTGTGGCCGACTTCTGCGCAGTTCCACCCCGCAGGAGCGACTCATCTGAATACGGAGGCACCTCGGTGAAGATCGATCTCGCAGTCCTGCGACTCATGGAGCGCGAGCGGGAGATCCCGTTCGACGAGCTCGTCCAGATCATCGAATCTGCCATCCTGACCGCCTACCAGAAGCACGCCGACGAGAACGGCGAGCCGGCCCACGCGCAGTCGCGTGTGGAGCTCGACCGCAAGTCCGGCGAGGTCAGCGTCTACGTCCCCGA
>NZ_MJGT01000080.1:0-1821 GCF_001864975.1 Curtobacterium sp. MMLR14_002 | reverse complement strand
GACGACGAGGGCACCGTCATCGGTGAAGCCGTCGACCAGCCGAGCGACTTCGGACGCATCGCGGCCTTCGCGGCGAAGCAGGTCATCAACCAGCGCCTGCGCGACATCGGCGACGACAAGATCCTCGGCGAGTTCCGCGGCAAGGAAGGCGACATCGTCGCGGGCGTGGTCCAGCAGGGCCCGAACCCGAAGATGGTGCACGTCGACCTCGGCACGATCGAGGCGATCCTGCCGCCCGAAGAGCAGGTGCCGGGGGAGTCGTACAAGCACGGCTCCCGCATCCGCGTCTACGTGACGAGCGTCGCCCGCGGCAACAAGGGCCCGCAGATCATCGTGTCGCGCACCCACCCGGGCCTCGTCCGGAAGCTCTTCGCACTCGAGGTCCCGGAGATCGCGTCCGGTGTCGTCGAGATCACCTCGCTCGCCCGCGAGGCCGGCCACCGCACGAAGATCGCCGTCAAGGCGAACGAGCCCGGCGTGAACGCGAAGGGTGCCTGCATCGGCGAGCTCGGCGCACGTGTCCGTGCGGTCACGAACGAGCTCGGTGCCGAGAAGATCGACATCGTCGACTACTCGTCCGACCTCGCATCGTTCGTCGCGAGCGCCCTGTCGCCGGCCAAGGTGACGAGCGCATTCGTGCTCGACGCCTCGACGAAGGCCGTCCGCGCGCTCGTGCCGGACTACCAGCTGTCGCTCGCGATCGGCAAGGAGGGGCAGAACGCCCGCCTCGCCGCGAAGCTCACCGGTGCCCGCATCGACATCCAGCCCGACTCGATCCTGGACGGCGAGGACTAGGACGATTTCGCTCCCGGCGCGCCCTGCGAGGGCGCGCCGGATCGCGCACGTCCGAGGCAAGGAGTAGAGTGGTTCCCGTCAGAACGTGCATCGGCAGTCGTCGTCGCGCTTCCCGATCCTCCCTCCTCCGAGTCGTCGCCCTGAGCGATGGCCGTGTCGTGGCGGATCCGAAGGCAGTCATGCCGGGCCGGGGAGCGTGGCTCACACCGACCGTCGATGCCTACGATCTGGCCGTCAAGCGCAGGGCTTTCCGCCGTGCGCTCCGGTTGGATCGCGATCCCGACACGTCCGCGGTGCTCGACCACATCGTCGGTCTCCCACAGGAACCGGCCGAGCGCCCGGACATGACAGAACAGGCTGAACGGCTTATGGACAACTGATGAGCGGCTCGAAATGAGACCCGTCATCCATTGAGTCCTGCCCCTTCACGGGGTGGGACCCGTGAAGGAGAACAGTGGCTAAACCACGCGTACACGAGATCGCAAGCGAACTCGGCGTCGACAGCAAGACCGCACTCGAGAAGCTCAAGGAGCTCGGCGAGTTCGTCCGGGGTGCCAGCTCGAGCATCGAGCCCCCCGTGGCACGGAAGCTCCGTGCCGCCCTCCAGGCAGACGGCGCCCCCGCGGCGAAGCCCGCCGCCTCGGCCTCCGCGCCGAGCGCACCCGCCAAGGCCAGCGCGCCGAAGTCGAGTGCACCCAAGCCCGGCGGTCCCCGTCCGGGTCCGGCTCGTCCGGCACCGGCTCCCGAGCCCGAGGCCCCGGCAGCACCCGCTGCCGACGTCCCCGCACCGGCCGCACCGAAGTCCGTCGCCCAGCGACAGGCCGAGGCCGAGGCCGCGCAGAAGGCCCGTGCCGAGAAGCAGGCCGCTGAGAAGCAGGCCGCCGAGCAGGCAGGCGCGTCGACCGACGCTGCTCCGAAGTCCGACGCCGTGAAGCCGGGCACCAGCCCGAAGGCTCCGGCGGCAGCCGGTCCGAAGCCGGGTGGCCCCAAGCCCGGTGCACGTCCGGGCAACAACCCGTACTCGTC
>NZ_MJGT01000079.1:0-386 GCF_001864975.1 Curtobacterium sp. MMLR14_002 | reverse complement strand
GTGCACGTCGAACGGCGCGACGTTCTTCGGCCAGACCAGGCCCTTCTCGTCGTTGTGGGACTCGGCCAGGATCGCGAGGATGCGGGTCACGCCGATGCCGTACGAGCCCATCGTGACCGTCGCGAGCTTGCCGTTCTCGTCCTGCACCTTGAGACCGAGCGCCTCGGCGTACTTGCGGCCGAGCTGGAAGACGTGCCCGATCTCCATGCCGCGCGCGGTCTCGAGGGGGCCGGAGCCGTCCGGCGACGGGTCACCCGCGCGGACGTCGGAGACCTCGACGACACCGTCGGCCACGAAGTCACGGCCGGCGACGAGGCCGGACACGTGCACGCCGCGCTCGTTGGCGCCGGTGATCCAGCTCGTGCCGTCGACCACACGCGGGTCGA
>NZ_MJGT01000078.1:0-346 GCF_001864975.1 Curtobacterium sp. MMLR14_002 | reverse complement strand
CCATCACCGGAACCGCCGAGCCGGGCGCCACCGTGATCATCCGTGACGAAGACGGCAACGAGCTCGGCCGCGGCGATGCCAACGATGACGGGAACTTCTCCATCGAGCTGGACGAGCCCCTCGACGATGGCGAGCACAAGCTGGAACTCGTCGCCCAGGACGACGCCGGCAACACCTCCGAGGAAACGAAGACCACGGTCGACGTCGACACCGAAGCACCCGACGCACCGTTCGTGACCAGCCCCAAGGACCTCGACAACGGCAAGGGCCCCATCACCGGGACCGCCGAGGCCGGCTCCACCGTGATCATCCGCGACGAGGACGGTACTGAACTCGGCCGCGGCGA
>NZ_MJGT01000077.1:0-28116 GCF_001864975.1 Curtobacterium sp. MMLR14_002 | reverse complement strand
CCGTCCGTCCTGTGGGCGCGCTACGGGCGCAGGAGCACCTTGCCGACGCGGCCGGCGGTGTCGCTGGCGCGCACGGCGTCGCGGACCTGCTCGAAGGCGAAGGTCTCGGCGACGGGGAGCGTCAGCGAGCCGTCGAGCACGCGGGTGATGAGCTCACCGAAGAGCTGCCCCTTCGTCTCGGCCGGCATCGTCTTGCTGACGACGGAGCCCCAGAAGCCCTTCACGGTGAGCTGGCCGAAGATGACCTTGCCCGACGGGATCTCGAGCGTCGGCGACGCCATCGCGCCGAAGACGACGAGGGTGGCGTTCTCGCCCAGCACGGAGGCGATGTCGCCGGCGGCCTTGCCACCGACCGACTCGACGCCGGCGATGATCGGGGCGCCACCGGTGATCGCGGCGACCTGGTCCTGCCAGTCGTCGGCGTCCGTGGCGACGATGCGCTCGATGCCCTGCTCGCGGAGCTCGTCGACACCGGCGGCGCGACGGACGAGTCCGATCACGTTGATGCCGCGGGCGGCACCGAGCTGGGCGACCATGCGACCGACCGCACCGTTGGCGGCGTTCTGGATGATCCAGTCGCCCTCGTGCAGGTCGAGCGAGTGCAGCAGGCTGATGGCGCTGAACGGCATCGAGACGAGCTGGGCGGCGGCCTCGTCGGTCATCGCGTCCGGCACCGGGACGAGCCCGGCGGCGTTCGCGGTGTAGTACTCGGCCCAGACGCCGAAGGCACCGCCGGCGACGCGCTGGCCGACCTGCAGGTTCGTGACGCCCTCGCCGAGGGCCTCGACGACGCCGAGTGCCTCGGTGCCCGAGGCGGCGGGGAGCTCCGGCTTGAAGCCGTAGGTGCCGCGGACGGTCCACAGGTCGTGGTTGTGGATGGGGGAGAGGACCGTGCGGACGAGGACCTCGCCGGCGCCGGGCGTCGGGACGGGGCGCTCCTGCACCTCGAGGACGTCGGCGGGCTCGGCGAACGTCTCGTGGACGACGGCGCGCATGGTGGTGGGGGTGGTGGTGCTCATGGGTCAGTCCTCCGAGACGACGATGGTGACGTCGATGTTGCCGCGGGTCGCGTTCGAGTACGGGCAGACCTGGTGGGCGGCGTCGGCGAGGGCCTGGGCCTGGTCGTGCTCCAGGCCGGGGATGACGACCTCGAGCATGACGGCGAGCTGGTAGCCACCGTTGCCGTTCGGGCCGATCGACACGCGACCGCCGACGGACGAGTCGGTGATCTTCACCTTCTGGCTGCGGGCGACGCCCTGCAGTGCGGAGTGGAAGCAGGCGGCGTAGCCGGCGGCGAAGAGCTGCTCGGGGTTGGCGCCGTTGCCGGAGCCACCCATCTCCTTCGGGATGGCGAGGTCGAACTCGACCGTGCCGTCGCTCGTGGCGACGTGGCCGTTGCGGCCTTCGCCGGTGGCCAGGGCCTCGGCGGTGTAGAGGGTTTCCATGGGGTTCCTTCCTTGTGGGGCGGATCGTGAAGTTCGGGGGTGTGCGGCGTGCTCTCGCGCTCAGCGACAGTTCACGGGCGCACGTGGCCGTGCGGTGTCGCTCAGCGCGAAACGGCGCCACCGCCGGCGTCAGCGCCAGCGGCGTCGTGCTCGGCCGCCGCGTGCATCGTCTCGGTCAGCCGGTGCAGCGTCGCGATGAGCTCGGCGGCGGCACGTTCGTCGGCCAGGCCCATGCCTGCGGCGATGCGCGCGGGGATGCCGCTCAGCTCGGACCGCAGTTCGCGGCCGCGCTCGCCCACCGTCACGGTGACGACGCGCTCGTCGGTGCTGCGGCGCTCGCGGCGGACCAGGTCGCTCTGCTCCATGCGGCGGAGCAGTGGCGAGAGGGTGCCGGAGTCGAGCTGCAGGTGTTCGCCGAGGCTCGAGACGGTCTGGTCGCCCTCGACCCACAGGGTCACGAGCACCAGGTACTGCGGGTACGTCAGACCCCAGGGTTCGAGCATCGAGCGGTACGCCTGCGTGGTGGCGCGGGACGCCGCGTAGAGGGAGAAGCACACCATCTCGTCGGTCACGGGCATGCGTCCACACTGTCACGCAACCAAGTTGTGCACAACTCGATGCAGCGGATGCCCAGCTGACGAACACGCCGACGACCCGGACGGTTAGGCTGACGTGACCCAAGATGAGCAGCAGCGACCTCGACAACACCACGACCCCCGGCAACGGATCGGCGTCGTCCCACGGCAAGACGATCCTGATCGGTGAGCACGCCGTGGTCTACGGCGCACCCGCTCTCGTCCTGCCGGTGCTCGACGCACGGGTCGTGGCGACGGTCACCCCGGTCGCCGCCGACGCCGAGCAGCCCGGTCACAGCCTGCAGTCGACCGTGCACACCGGCCCCCTCGACCTCGCACCCGCGGCCGTGATGCCGACCGTCACCGCCGTCACCGCGACCCTGCGCCACTTCGGGGTCACCGACCGCCACTTCCACGTCCGGGTCGACAGCGAGGTCCCGACCGCCCGCGGCATGGGCTCGAGTGCCGCGGTCGCCGCGGCCGTGACCGCCGCCGTCGCCGACGCCCTGGGCGAGACCCTCGACGTCGAGACACACCACGAGCTCATCCAGGAGTGCGAGCGCGTCGCCCACGGCCGACCGTCCGGCCTCGACGCCCGGGGCGTCGTCGCGTCCGCGCCGGTCTGGTTCGAGGGCGGGCAGATCGAACCCGTCACGCTCGGCGCCCGGTTCACCTTCGTCGTCGCGGACACCGGCGTCCCCGGGCATACCCGCGAGGCCGTCTCGGCCGTCCGCGCCCGCCACGACCAGGACCCGGTCGGTGTCGGCGCCGTGATCGACCGGATCGGTGCGCTCGCCCGTCGGGCACGGGGGACACTCGAGGACGGCGATGTCCAGGCTCTGGGTGCCACCATGGACGCCGCGCACGACCTGCTCAGCACACTCGACGTGTCGAGTGACGACCTGGACCGGCTCGTCGACGCCGCACGTGCTGCGGACGCCCTCGGCGCGAAGCTCACCGGCGGCGGGCGGGGCGGGTGCGTCCTCGCGCTCGCCGCGGACGACGACCACGCGGACCGCATCGCGGCCGCACTCCGCGGCGCAGGGGCCGCAGCCACCTGGACCACCACGATCGGAGCCCGCGCTTGCTGACAGCCACCGCCGTCGCGCACCCCAACATCGCCCTCGTCAAGTACTGGGGGAAGGCGGACGCGCAGCTCGCGCTGCCCGCCACGGGCAGCGTCTCGATGGGGCTCGACGTGTTCCCGACGACGACCACCGTCACGGTGGACGGCGGACGGGAGGCCCGTGACGCGTTCACGCTGAACGGTCACGTCGTCGACGACGGTGCGCTGGTGCGCGTGCAGCAGTTCCTCGACCTGGTGCGCGAGCTCGCGGGGTCGTCCGAGCGGGCGTCGGTGGTGTCCGAGAACACCGTCCCGACCGGTGCCGGGCTGGCCTCGAGCGCGTCCGGCTTCGCCGCCCTGGCGACCGCCGCCGCCGCGGCCTACGGCCTCGACCTGTCGCCGCGCGACCTGTCCCGTCTGGCCCGTCGCGGTTCCGGCTCGGCCACGCGCTCGATCCCCGGCGGTGTCGCCGTCTGGCACGCCGGCGACGACCAGGGCTCCTTCGCCGAGCCGATCCCCGCTCCGCCGATGGCCATGGTCGTGGTCACGATCGACGCCGGCCCGAAGCCGATCGGGTCGCGCGAGGCCATGCGCCGCACCATCGCGACGTCGCCCTTCTACCCGGCCTGGGTGACCTCGACGACCGAGACCGTCGGCGACATGCTCACGGCCTGCGCGGGCGGCGACTTCACCCGCATCGGCGAGATCACCGAGAGCAACGCGCTCCGGATGCACGCGACGATCGAGGGCGCGTTCCCGCCGATCCGCTACCTCAACGCCCGCAGCGTCGCCGTGTTCGACGCCGTCGCCGAGCTGCGTGCCGGCGGCACCGAGGCCTACGCCACGGCCGACGCGGGCCCGAACGTCGTCGTGCTCACGAAGCCGCAGGACCGGGCGGCCGTCGCCGGGGCGCTCGCGTCGCTGGGGGACGTCATCGAGTCCGGCACCGGACCTGCCGCGCGGGTGCTCCGCTCCGAAGAGACCGGGAGCAATCCCGACCAGAAGGAGTCCGCGCAGTGATCGAGTTCCGTGCACACGGCAAGCTGTTCGTCGCCGGCGAGTATGCCGTCGTCGAGCCGGGCCAGCCGTCCGTCCTGATCGCCCTCGACCGCGCCATCACGGCGAAGGTGCGCGAGGGCCACGGCGCGGGCAGCGTGCACTCCGAGGAGTACGGGCACCTGCCGCTCACGTGGACCCGTGCCGAGGACGGCCTGGCGCTCGACCGTGAGCACCACCCCTACGACTACGTGATGGCCACGATCGACCTGGTCGAGAAGCTCCGCGCCGAGCACGGCATCGCCCCGCGGTTCCACGACCTGCGCATCGAGAGCCAGCTCGACGACGCCAGCGGCCGGAAGTTCGGACTCGGGTCCTCGGCCGCGGTCACCGTCGCCACGGTCGGTGCTCTCGACCGCTTCTACGGCATCGGCCTGACGCAGCGTCAGCGTTTCCAGGTCGCGCTGCTCGCCACCATCCGGGTGAACCCCCGGGCCTCCGGTGGCGACCTCGCCGCGAGCACGTTCGGCGGCTGGCTGCGCTACAGCGCCCCCGACCGCGAGCGCCTCGCCGCGATGCTCGGCGACCACGCCGTGTCCGCGATCCTGACGGACGCCGACGCCTGGGACGGCTTCGACGTCCAGCGGCTGCCTGCTCCCGAGAACCTGCAGCTGCTCGTCGGCTGGACCGGCTCGCCCGCGTCCACCACGAAGCTCGTCGACGTGGTGCGTCGGCACCGCAACGGCGGGTACCAGGCGTTCCTCGACGAGAGCCGCAGCGCCGTCGACGACCTGACCACGGGCCTCCAGACCGGCGACGCCGAGCGCACGCTCGGTGCCCTCCGACGCGCCCGTGGGCTGCTGCAGCGTCTCGGCGACTCGGTCGGGTCGAAGATCGAGACCGAGCGGCTCGCGACCCTCTGCGACGTCGTCGAGGCGGCGGGCGGGGCGGCGAAGCCGTCCGGGGCCGGCGGCGGCGACTGCGGCATCGCGCTCGTCCCGGCGGACACCGACCCCGCCGGCATCCACCGCGCCTGGGAGGCGCACGACATCAGACACCTCAGCGTCGCGGTGCGAGCACCAGAAGGAGCCCTCGATGAGTGACCTGCTCACACCGATCCCCACCAAGTGGGTCGGCCCGATCCGCGTCAGCGGCAACGCCGTGCAGGGGGAGCACGAGGTCCCCCTCGCCACCTACGAGTCGCCGCTCTGGCCGTCCGTCGGCCGCGGTGCACGCATCTCACGGATGGTCGAGGACGGCATCGTCGCGACCGTCGTCGACGAGCGCATGACCCGCTCCGTCGTGGTCCGTGCCGACAGCGCCGCAGCAGCCCACGTCGCCGCGGGGCAGATCCTCGCGCGCCAGGACGAGCTCGCCGCGATCGTGTCCGGGCAGAGCCGGTTCGCCAAGCTCATCGAGGTGCACCCGGAGATCGTCGGGGACCTGCTGTTCCTGCGCTTCGCGTTCACCACCGGCGACGCCTCCGGCCACAACATGGTCACGCAGGCGGCGGACAAGCTGCTGCCGGCGATCCTGGACTGGCAGCCGGGCCTGCGGTACGTCTCGGTGTCGGGCAACTTCTGCACCGACAAGAAGGCCACCGCGGTGAACGGCATCCGTGGCCGCGGCCGCAACACCATCGCCGAGATCGTGATCCCCGGCGAGGTCGTCGAGAAGCGCCTGCGGTCGAGCACCGCGCGCATCGTCGAGCTGAACATCGCGAAGAACCTGATCGGGTCGACGATCGCCGGGGCCATCCGCTCGGCGAACGCGCACTACGCGAACATGCTGCTCGGCTTCTACCTGGCCACCGGGCAGGACGCCGCCAACATCGTCGAGGGTTCGCAGGGCATCACGAGCGCCGAGGACCGCGACGGCGACCTGTACTTCGCGACCTCGCTGCCGCACCTGATCGTCGGCACGGTCGGCAACGGCAAGGGCGGGGACCTGCCCGTCGTCGAGGACGCCCTGGTGCGCCTCGGCTGCCGCGAGGACCGCGAGCCGGGCGGGAACGCCCGGCGCCTCGCCGCCCTGTGCGCCGCGACCGTCCTGTGCGGGGAGCTCTCGCTCCTCGCTGCACAGACCAACCCGGGTGAGCTGATGGCCGCCCACGTCGCCATGGAACGCCGTGGCACGAAGCCCGCAGGGGGTGCCGCATGACCGGCGTCGGCATCCACGACATCGCGATCGCGACCGGGCACCACGTGCTCGAGCTCGACGACCTGGCCGAGCGGCTCGGCGTCGACCCGGCGAAGTACCACGTCGGCATCGGGCAGGACGCCTTCAGCGTGCCCGCGCCCGACGAGGACATCGTCACGATGGGCGCCGCCGCCGCGAAGGAGCTCATCGACCGGCACGGCGTCGAGGGCATCCGCACGGTGCTGTTCGCCACCGAGTCCGGCGTCGACCAGTCGAAGGCCGCCGGCGTGTACGTGCACGGCCTGCTCGGGCTGCCGAAGGCCGTCCGCGTGGTCGAGCTGAAGCAGGCCTGCTACGGCGGGATGGCCGCGGTGCAGCTCGCACTCGGCATCGTCGCCCGCGCCCCGCACGAGCGGGTGCTCGTCATCGCCGCCGACGTCGCCCGGTACGACGTCGACACCCCGGCCGAGCCGACCCAGGGTGCCGGTGCCGCCGCGATCCTGGTGTCCGCCGACCCCGACCTGATCGAGATCGAGCCGGCGGCGGGCGTCTACACGGCGGACGTCGACGACTTCTGGCGCCCGAACGACCGCTCCACCGCACTCGTCGACGGTCGGCTCTCGGTGAGCGCGTACGTCAACGCGTTCGTCGGCGCCTGGGACGACCTGGCGGAACAGGGCGGCCCCGCGTACGACGACATCGCCCGGTTCGTGCACCACCAGCCCTTCACCAAGATGGCGATCAAGGCGCACCGCAAGCTCACGCAGCACGTCGGCGCACCGTTCGACGAGGCCGACCTGGCGATCGGGTTCACCTACAACCGGCAGACCGGCAACACCTACACGGCATCGCTCTGGATCGGGCTCGCAGCGCTGCTCGACCTGGACGACGACCTGGCGGGGGAGCGACTCGGCCTGTTCAGCTACGGCTCGGGCAGCGTCGGTGAGCTCATCACCGGCACCGTCCGGCCCGACTACCGCGAGCACCGCCGTGCGGGTCGCGTGCGGTCGCTGCTCGAGGCGCGGGTCCCGCTGACGGTCGACGCGTACCGCGCGCTGCACGCCGCGGGTGCCGCCACCAGCGAGGACGTCGAGCGTCCGCGCGTCACGACCGCACCGTTCCGGTTCGCGGGCGTGCGCGGCGGCGCGCGGCACTACGAGGCGTCCTAGACCGGCACGAGGCGTCCTGGACCGGCACGAGGCGTCCTGGACCGGACACCGGACGGACGGGAGGCCCGTGGCGGCGCCGCCACGGGCCTCCCGTCCCTCTGCCGGTCACGCTGCGGACAGGACCTCGCGCTCCAGCCGCTGGTAGCTGGCCTCCATGCCCTCCGTCATGCCGGTCGCGAGGATCGCGTCCCGCTGCTCCCGGTCCGGGTAGGTGACGAGCAGCATCATGAGCGTGACGCCGTCGGCCTCGTCGAACTGCAGGTCGTTCGTGTTCGGCGGGAAGGGTGCCCCGGTCATGCGCTCGGTCGACACCATCCGGCGTTCCGGTTCGACGACGAGGTTCTCGCCCTCGAACCCGAAGGGTTCGCCCTCGGTGTCACCCGTCGGCGCCCAGGCCTGCCGGAAGGCGCCGCCCGGGGTCAGGTCGTTCTCGTACACCGTCATCTCCCACCCGTCGGGGCCGAGCAGCCACCGGCGCACCAGGTCGGGCTCGGTGTGCGCCCGCCAGAGCAGGTGCCGCGGTGCTGCGAACGCCCGGGTGATCCGGACGTGGGTGTCGTCGAGGACCTCGGTCTCGGTGCCCGCACCGAGGGCCCACTCGCGCAGGTCGGCGAGCACCCGGTCGAGCTGGCCGAACGCCTGCTGGTAGCCCTCGAGCATGCCCATCTCGAGCATCGCGTCGAGGTCGGCGGTCGAGGCGAACGAGGACACCACGGTGACCCGCGAGCCGTCGTCCGCCGGCCCGAACGACAACACGGTCTCGCTGGTGGGGAGCGACTCGTCGACCGTGCCCTCCGGGCCGGTGAACAGGTCCCGGAAGACGATGCGACGGTGCTCGTCGACCTCGGTGACCTGCCACACGGCGTGGAACCGCTCGCCCTGCGGAGACGTCATCCGGTAGTCGGCCCGGCCGCCGGGGCGCAGGTCGAACGTCGTGAAGGTCGCGGGGAAGCCGGGCGGTCCCCAGAACCGCTCGAGCTGGCGCGGGTCGGCGAAGGCGGCCCAGAGGCGTTCGACGGGGACGGGGAACTCGGCGACGAGGGTCATCGAGAGGGTGTCGGGATCGGTGTGGACGGACGTGGTGGGCATCATCGCTCCTGGTGTCGTCGGGTGTCGTCTGGTGCTGGGTGTCCGGACGCGTCGCCGTCGAGCACGTCGCCGAGGCGGTCCATCCGGGTGTGCCAGAGGCGGCCGTAGGCGTCGAGGAGGGCACGGACCCGGTCGAGCTGCTCCGGCTCGGCGCGCACGATGCGGGTGCGGCCGCGGGCCTCCTTGCTCACGAGTCCGGCTCCTTCGAGGACGGCGACGTGCTTCTGGACGGCGGCGAACGACATCGAGTAGGCGTCCGCGAGCTCGCTCACGGACGACGACCCGACGAGCGTGCGCCGGACGATGTCACGACGGGTCGCGTCGGCCAGTGCGTGGAACACCCGGTCGACCTCGGCGTCGGACAGTTCAATTCGTACAACCATTTGGTTGTAGGTTACGTCCGGCCGGTCTCGTCCACAAGGGGGACCTGCCGGTAGTCTTGCCGCGGAGATCGGAGGGGCGATGGCGGAGCAGCTGGGTGCGTCCGGTGCCGTCCGTGCCCTCGTCGCCACCCTGCCCCGTGCGCCGCAGCTGTCCGACGTGGTGACCGGCGTCGGTCGGATGGTCGGCAAGCCCACACGCGTCGTCGACGTCGACGGGCCGAGCTGGGGTCCGCTCACCGCGCTCGTGTCGCAGTTCGAGCACGAGAACCTGGTGCTCGTGCCGGCCGACGCACCGCCGCTCTACCGCATGCACTGCGTGCTGCACGAGCTCGGGCACCTGGTGCACGGCGACGTCGGCACACCGACCGCGTCGTCCGTCGCCGAGTTCGCCGCCGGGGGCCACGTCTGCCGTCGCGCGCTCGACGCCGACTCCGGGCTCGTGAGCATCTCCGACGACGACGAGCACTTCGCCGAACGGTTCGCCTACGAGCTCGCGACGGTCCTGCTCGCCGGGGCCACGGGCGCGGACGAGCGGGCCTACGGCTGATGGCCGTCCTGCACGCCGCGGCCTTCTGGTTCGCGGCGCTGATCTTCCTCGCCCGCACGCCGTACGTGCTGCGGAACCCCCGTGGGCGGGCGGCCTGGGGCGCCACCGGCGTCGGGGCGCTGGGGCTCCTGACCCTCGGCAGCGTCGTGCCGCAGCCGGTGCTCGACGGTGCCCTGGGTGGTTCGAACCTCATCAACCTGGTGCAGAACGTCTGCGCGACCGTCGCGTTCTGGCTGATGCTGCGCGCGAGCACCGACGACCTGCCGGAGCGCCCGGTGCTCGCCAGGCCGGTGGCGCTGCTCGTCGTGGTCGTGGCCTTCACGGTGCCGTTCCTGCTGGTCGAGGAGCGCGGCGGGACCGACTTCCACTTCATCGTGCGCGAGATCGAGCAGACCCCGATGTGGCTCTACGGGACGGTGTACATGGTGGGCGTGGGGATGATCGCCGCGACGACCCTGCGCCGTGGCGTGCTGCAGAACCCGGTGGCACTCGTGGTGTTCCGCGTCGGGCTCGCCCTGGTCGTCGTGGCGAGCGTCGACGAGGTCGCCTCGCTCACCGCCGACCACTTCGGGCTCTTCCCGGCCGGGGTGCGGGACGGCCTGCGCTTGGCCTTCGACCCGCCGTTCTACCTCGGCATCGTGCTCATCGTCGTGGCGATGGCCTCGCTGACGTTCCGGCGGTGGGGCCGTGACCTGCGCCACCGCGGGCACCACCGACGTCTGCGCCGCATCGCCCGTCGGCACGCGGTGCGGGCGGTCGAGCGGCCGGGGGACCCGCAGGCCCGGACCTACGACCTGGTGATCGCGATCCGCGACGCCGAGGTGCAGGGCCGGACCCTCGACGACGCCGAACTCGCGCAGGTGCGGTCGGCGGAACGGACCCTGACCCGGAGCCTCGGAGGATGACGGCGTGACGATCGTGTGGTGGGTGCCCGGAGCGCTCGTGGTGCTGGCGGCGGTGTGCCTGGTCGGCCTGGTGGTCCTGGTCGTCCTGCGGAAGGTCGTCGGCAGGATCGTGCTGCCTGGTGGCGACCGGTGGACGCCCGTGCTCGAGTCCGACGCGGACTCCGTCCGGCTGCCGATCACCGACGACACCGTGCGGCCGGGGGAGTACGGGCTGTGGCACGACGGCCCGGGGCACACCACCGTCGGGCCGGTGCTCGAGGTCGACGAAGCCGCCGGGTTCGTGCGCCGGGCCGTGGTGCGGACGACCGGCGCGGTGTCGTCGCGGGTGCGGTGGAGCGGGCACGTGCACCCGGACCCGGCGGCGATGGACGTCGACTGGTCCGAGGTGTCGCTGCCGACGCCGGTGGGGCCGGCGCCCGCGTGGGTGGTGCGGCCGGGGCCCGGCGGCGCTGGGCGCCCCGACCCCGTGGCCGCCCGCACCTGGGCTGTCCACGTCCACGGGATCCGGACGACCCGGGTCACCGCGCTCCGGACCGTCCCCGCGGCGCTCGAACTCGGCTGGACCTCGATCGTCCCGTCGTTCCGCGGCGACGGCGAGGCGCCGTGGGAGGGCCGGGCCTCACACCTCGGAGCCCGCGAGTGGGCGGACGTCGAAGTGGCGCTCGACCACGCCGTCGCGAACGGCGCCGAACGGCTCGTCATCGTGGGGTGGTCGATGGGCGCGACGATCACGCACGAGCTCCTCGCCCGCTCGGCGCACCGCGACCGCCTGGCCGGGATCGTGCTCGTCGCCCCGGCACTGGACTGGGCCGTCACCGTCCGGTCCCAGGCCCGCCGCGCGGGACTGCCGGGTTTCGTGGTGCGTGCTGCCCTCGGGGCGATGGCGACGCCGGTCCTCTGCCGGACGGTGGGGCTGCGGTCGCCGGTCGACGTGCGCGCGCTGTCCTGGTTGCGCGCACCCCGGCCGCTGCCACCGACTCTGCTCATCCACTCCACCGGCGACACCACTGTGCCGTTCTCGGCCAGTCAGGAGTTCGCTGATGCCCACCCCGGCACCGTGACACTGGCGGTCAGCGAGCCGGCCGAGCACGCCTGGGAGCGCAACGTCGACGCGGTCTGGTTCGACCGCACCATCACGGACTGGGCGTCCGGTCTCGCGCACACCGGAGCGCAGGAGTAGAAGGAGCCATGGGGCAGCTCATCTACGACGGCCGACCGCTCGACCTGCGGATCGACGACCGCGCGCTCACGCACCTGCAGATCGTCATCGTCAACATGCTCCGGCGTGACCACCGCTTCGCGTTCTCGTGGAAGGACGACGTCGTCCACGGCAACGGTCGCAGCACGATCTGGCTGCACCCCAACGTGAGCCTGCACTTCAAGTTCACCGGCAGCCGGGTGCCGTCGATCAACCGCAGCTGGCTCGAGGACCTCTACGCCTCGGCCACCTCCGGGTCGGGGCTCGTGCTGACGCCGGAGCCGGCGGACACCAGCACGGCGGCCGACTCGGCGTGGTCGCGGGCGGTGGCACCCGGCGACGCGGACGACGCCTCGGGGACACCGAGCGGGAGCACCGCGCGCTGATCACGGGAGCAATAGCACAGCGGGCTGATCCGGGTCAACGGGTTCCGCCCGAACTCCACACCTCGTACGGTTTCCGTACCGCGGTTCGCTGTCGTCCCCCCGCGCCGGCCCGCTCGGGCGCCGGTGCTGGCAGTGTCCGCGGCAGGAGGGGAACCCGAACAGCCCGTGACGCACAGCGAGTCCGGTGCCGACCAACCACCGGTGACCGAGACGAGCGAGGGACGCGAGTCCCGGATCAGGGGACTCCCTGCTCGGGTCACCGACGCCACGCGTCGGTGATGCGTGCGTCACGCTGCAGGGCCCGCCGGTCCGCCCCCATCGACCGGCGCTCCTCCGGGACCGCCCCGGCCATCGGATTCGGGTTCCGTGGCCGGGGCGGACTCATCACGTCTGGATCCGGATCCGCCGTCACGTCCGTGTGCGGCTCAGTAGACGTCGCGCACGTACCGCTTCGCGCGACGCATGTCGGCCAGGTACGCCTGCGCGTCGTCCTCGCCGCGCGCGCGTCCGGTCCGGATGACCTGGAGCAGCGCAGCCTCGACGTCCTTCGCCATGCGTGAGGCGTCGCCGCAGACGTACACGTGGCCGCCGTCCTCGAGCCAGGCGAACAGCTCCGCCGACCGCTCGAGCATCCGCGTCTGCACGTAGACCTTCTCGGCCTGGTCGCGCGAGAACGCCAGGTCGAGGCGGTCGAGCACGCCCTGTTCCTGCAGCTCGGTGAGCTCGTCCTGGTACACGAAGTCGGTGTCCCGGTGCTGGTCACCGAAGAACAGCCAGTTGCGCCCCGTCGCCCCGGACACCGCGCGCTCGTGCAGGAACCCGCGGAACGGCGCGACTCCGGTGCCCGGTCCGATCATGATCATCGGGGCCGACTCGTCCGCCGGTACCCCGAACGACGCGTTCGGCTGCAGGTAGACGTCGACGGTGCCGTCCGGGTCGACCCGGTCGGCCAGGAACGTCGACGCGACGCCGGCGTACATCCGGTGCGGGTCGCCGTAGCGCACCGACGCGATGGTCAGGTGGATGCGGTCCGGGTGCGCCAGCGGGCTCGACGAGATCGAGTACTGCCGCGCCTGCAGCGGCCGCAGGTTCGGCAGCAGCTCGTCGAGTCCCGGGGCGGCCGTGCCGGCGTCGCGGAGCAGGTCGAGGACGTCGCGTCCCCAGAGCCAGCGGTCGAGCTCGTGCTTGTCGCCGTGCGCCACGACGGCCGCGAGTTCGCTCGACGGCGCGCGCTGCACCAGGTCGGCGATGAGGTCCTTCGAGGGCGTCCGGATCTCACGGTCGGTCCGCAGGACCTCGGTGATGGGCCGGCCGTCGAACGCCTCGCCGCCGTTCGCGCCGACCTGCTCGAGCAGGTCCGCCACGAAGACCTCGTCGTTCACGGGCACGACCGCCAGGGCGTCGCCGGCCGCGTACTCGATGCCCGAGTCACCGAGGTCGAACTCGTAGTGCCGGATCTCCTTCGCGCTGCGCGGCGAGGAGAGCAGCCGGTTCTCGACCAGGCGTGACGGGTATGGGTTGCGCTTGTTCCACTGCGACCCCGGCCGGGAGGCACGGGTCGTGCCCGCCCCGCTGGTCGCGGCAGCACCGTCGCCGGCACCACCGCCCGTGGTCGCGCCGGGTGCGGCCGTCGCGCCGGCCTCGGCGGCGAGGCGGTCGAGGACCGCCGCGGTCCACAGTGCAGCCGGGTCTTCGAAGTCGACGTCGCAGTCGACACGGTCGTGGATCCGGGTCGCACCGAGCTGCTCGAACCGGGTGTCGAGGAGCTTGCCGGCCTGGCAGAACTCGTCGTAGCTCGTGTCGCCGAGGCCCAGGACGGCGTACTGCAGCCCCTCGAGCCTCGGCACGGTGCTCGCCTGGATCGCGTCCCAGAACAGCCCGGCGTTGTCGGGCATCTCGCCCTCGCCGTAGGTCGAGGTGACGACGAGCACGTGCGACATCTCGGCGAGCTGCTCGGGGGTGACGGCGTCGAGCGCACTGGCACGACCGCCGAGTCCGCGGGCCTTCGCGCCGGCGACGAGCTCGTCGGCCAGGAACTCGGCGTTGCCGGTCTGGGTGCCGAAGAGCACGTCGATCGTCGTCGTGGGCGCGCTGGCCGCGACCTTCTTGCCGGCGGCGGCGATGCCCGCGATGAACCCGGCGAGCCAGGACTCCTGGGCTGCCGAGAAAGGTGCGTCGACGGGGATCAGCGACCCGGTCGGGGGGAGCAGGCTCACGCGGTCACCGCCTCGGTCGGCGCCTGCGGTGCACGGCGGGCGATGTCCTCGAGCGCCGCGGTGGCGAGCAGCTCGTCGAAGCGGGCCTCGCGGACGCGGCCGTCGTTCTTGGCGTTCTGGTGCATGATCCACCCCGTGGTGCCCGGCGCGTCCATGCTGCGGTTGTTCCGCTGCGTGAGCGCGCGCTTGTAGTCGTCGAGCCGCTTGATCGCGATGAGGGTCGCGAGCTGGTCGTCGGCGAACCGGTCGAGCGTGCCGCGCAGGTACTTCACGACGCGCTGCTTGACGGAGAAGTCCTCGGTGAGCACGAGGTTCTTGACGGCCTCGGCCACCCGCGGGTCGGCGGTGCCGAACGCACCCGGGACGCGCTCGAGGGCGACGTCCTGGGCGACCCCGAGCACCGTGTACGACGACAGCAGCGAGGACATGTCCTCGCCCTGGTCGCCGAGCGCCGGGGCACGCCCGTCGAGCACCGTGCGCTGGTCGCGGTAGTCGAGCTTGAACGCGCGGAGCTTGTCGGTGGCGATCGAGGTCGCGAGCTCGTCGAGGAGCTCGGGCCGGGTCGCCGCCGCGAGGATCTCGCCGGCGTCCTGCGTGAGCAGCAGGGCACGGGGCATGCCGACGTACACGTGTGCGCGGGCGGTGTCCCACTCGGCGAGCAGCCGCTCGGCCAGGGCCGAACCGGTCGCCTCGAGGTGCCACTCGAGCAGCAGGCGGGCGGCGGCCTCGTGGAACGCACCGCGGTCGGTGTCGGTGACCGGGAACACCAGGAGCGAGTCTGTGCTGGCACGCTCGGCGACCTGGCCGGAGGGGTCGTACTGGTACAGGAACCCGCCGGACATGCCGTTGCCGAGGCCCTTGCCGAACGCGCCGAGGTTGAACACGGCGCCGCCGGTCATGTACTCGCAGCCGAAGTCGCCGAGGCCCTCGACCACGGCGGTCGCGCCGGAGTTGCGGACGGCGAACCGGTCGCCGGCCTCGCCCTCGACGAAGGTGCGGCCGCCGGTGGCCCCGAACAGCGCGAAGTTGCCGACCAGCACGTTGCCGCCCTGTTCGGCGCTGCCGCCACCGGGGGCGCGGACGATGATCCGTCCGCCGCTCTGGCTCTTGCCGACGCCGTCGTTCGCGGTGCCGGTGTGCTCGAGCACGACGCCGTCGTTGTTGAAGACCCCGTAGGACTGCCCGGCCGAGCCCTGCGTGCGGATCGTGACCGCGCCGTCCACCAGTCGGCGGCGTCCGCGGTCGTCCGTCGTCACGGCGGGCAGCCCCTGCACGTCCTCGGCGCGGAGCTCGTGGTTGAGCAGGCGCTCGAGGTCGATGCCGAGCTGGCCACCGACCGACTTGTCGGCGTTGCCGAGCAGCACGCCGTGCACGAGCACGTGCTCCTGCGCGTGGTCGACGAGGGCGGTACGGACGCGCTCGAGCAGGGCGTCGTCGGTGTGGAAGTCCTTCTCCAGGTACTCCGGGTCCGCCACGACCTTCTCGGGCACCTGGGCGAGCAGGGCACGGGCGTCGAGCCGGCCCACGCTCGCCGGGTGGTCCAGGAGCTGCAGCAGGTCGGTCCGGCCGCGGGCCTCGCGCAGGGAGCGCAGGCCGAGCCGGGCCAGGATCTGCCGCACGTCGTGGGCGATGTTGAGCAGGTACTGCGCGAGCGCGCGGGGGTCGCCCTCGAACGCCTCGGCGTTCGTGGTCAGGCCCGCCGGGCACTTCACGTTGCAGTTCTTCGCCATCACGCAGCCGAGCATCATGAGCGCGGTCGTGCCGAACTCGAAGCTGTCGCCGCCGAGCAGGGCGCTCGTGACGACGTCGCTGCCGGTCTGGTGCGCACCCGAGCAGCGGAGCGTGACCTTCTGGCGCAGGCCGTTCGCGACCAGGGCCTGGTGCACCTCGGCGACGCCGATCTCCGCGGAACGGCCGGCGTACTTCAGGCTGGTGACGGCCGCGGCGCCCGTGCCGCCGGTGTTGCCCGCGACGTTGATCACGTCCGCGCCGGCCTTCGCGACGCCGACCGCGATGGTGCCGATGCCCTCGGACGAGACGAGCTTCACGATCACCCGGACGCGGGCGGCCTTGCAGTCGTGGATGAGCTGCGCGAGGTCCTCGATCGAGTACGTGTCGTGGTGCGGCGGCGGCGAGATCAGCTCGACGCCGGGCGTACCACCGCGGGCCGCGGCGATGTCCACCGTGACCTTGGGTGCGGGCAGCTGACCACCCTCGCCGGGCTTCGCGCCCTGGCCGATCTTGATCTCGAGCTCCTCGAGCATGGGGTCGGCGAGGTAGCCGGCCCAGATGCCGAACCGGCCCGAGGCGAACTGCTTGATGCGGGAGCCTCGGATGGTGCCGTAGCGGGAGTGGTGCTCGCCGCCCTCACCGCTGTTCGACATGCCGCCGACCATGTTCGTGCCGTGTGCGACGGCCTCGTGGGCGGTGGCGACGAGCGCGCCGTGGCTCATCGCGCCGGACGCCAGGGTCCGGGTGATCTCGTGGGCCGGCTGCACCTCGTCGAGCTCGACGCTCGCCGGGGCGCTCTGCAGCAGTGCGAGCAGGGCGACGGCCGCACCGGTGGCGCGGAGCGTCACCCCGCTGTCGTCGACGGCGTCGACGTCGATCTGCCCCGGGTGGAGCAGCGCGAGGCCGTCCGCCAGGGCCGCGTGGCGCAGTGCACCCGTGGTCCCCGTCGACGTGAGCTCCAGGCGGAACCGCTCAGTCCCTCCAGGCAGGTCCTGGTCGTCCGACGGACGCGAGCCGGAGAGCCCGCGCACGGTGACGCTGGCGTTGCCGTTCGTCGAGAAGCGGCCGAGCTCGCGCGCGAAGTCCTCTGCGGTGTCGATCCCGGTGACGTCCGCGGGCAGCGCGAGCACGTCGCGGAGCGCGGCGGGGCGGCGGGACCGCTCGTCGTGGGTCGTCTGCAGGAAGGTGACGTAGCCCGGCGTGATGCGGTGCGAGTCGATCTCAGCGTCGCTCAGCCGGTCGTACCCGGTGTTCCGGTACGCGGCGTCGGTGATGCCGAACGAGTCGTCGAGCTGGCCGAGCGTGAGCAGGCGCAGCGCGTCCGAGTCGCCGGAGCGTTCGAAGGCCGGGCGCTCCTCGGTCATGCCGCCGAACCCGCGGACGCTCGCGACGCCGAACGAGTGGCCGGCGCCGTCGGAGCGTTCCTTGAACAGGCCGAGCAGCGGGACCTGGCCCTCGGACGCCACCGAGCGGGCACGCTCGTGCCAGTCCGTCGCCGCCTGGGCGATGCGCGCGAAGCCGACGCCGCCGACCGGGGCCTGCATGTGCGGGAAGATCCGCGCGAGCACGTCGTCGCCGGTGTCGAGGTAGTTCGGCTCGAAGAACTCGCCGCCGATGTAGCTCTCGGCGGTGCACAGGCCGACGCGGCCCATGGTCTTCGCCAGGGCCTTCTCGGCGGCCTTGCGGAACTGCTTGAGTGCCAGGTCGGTCGCGGTCAGCTCGCCGGCGGGTGCGGGTGCGGCGGGGTACTTCTCCTCCGCACGCAGCCGAGCGCTCAAGCTGTACACAGCGGCGGCGCCGAAGCCCAGCGCGGTCGCGACGTGGTGTGACGATGGCAGCTGACCGCTCTCCGCGACGACGGACACCCGCAGGCGCAGACCGGTCTCGATGAGCCGCTGGTTGACGGCGGCCACCGCCAGGATCACGGGGAGGGGCGCATGGGTCGACGACACCTCGCGGTCGGTCACGACCGCGATCCCGCCACCGCGCGCCGCGAACGCCTCGATCGCGTCGCACAGGGCGTCCAGCGCGCCGCGCATCGCGTCGGCGTTGGCCTGCTCGTCGGCGGGCACCGGCACGTAGAGCATGTCGAAGCGCTCGAGCGGCACGATGTCCTGCTCGCGCAGGCGCACCATGTCGAGGTGCCCGAGGATCGGCGACTGCACGACGAGCTGACGCCCCGTGGTGCCCGTGCCGTCCGGCGCGGTGCTGTCCAGCTTCGGGCCGAGGGCGACGCGCATCGACATCCCGTCGGCCTCGCGGATCGAGTCGAGCGGCGGGTTCGTCACCTGGGCGAAGCGCTGCGAGAAGTACTTCGCCATGCCGCCCTCGGTGTCGCTCAGGGCGTTGATGGCGTTGCCGTAGCCCATCGCCGAGATGCGCTCCGACCCGTTCTGCAGCATCGGGTCGAGCATGAACCGGAAGCTCTCCTGGTTCAGCGAGTACGCCACGTACCGACCCGCGAGCGACAGGTCGCCGTCGTAGCCCAGGGTGGACGTCGTGCGCTCGTAGTCCGGAGCGGGCACGTCGTCCAGGTTCACGCGGGCGGCGTCGAGCAGGGTGCCGTAGTCACGGCGGGCCGCGAGCATGTGCAGCACCTCGCCCGTGCGCATGCGGGTGCCGGTGCGGTGGTCGACGACGAGCATGCCGCCGGCCTCGATGCGGCCGCGGTGCACGACCTCGTCGGCGTCGAACTCGACCTGGCCGGCCTCGGACGACACCATCAGGTACTCGGCCGTCTCGACGGTGCGCAGCGGGCGCAGGCCCAGGCGGTCCAGGCGGGCGCCGACGACGTCGCCGTCGCTGAAGATCACGGCGGCGGGACCGTCGTTCTTCTCCTCGTACAGCGAGAAGTACTCGAGCATGTCCCGGACGTCCGGAGTCAGGGTGCGGTCGTTCTCCCACGCCGGCGGCATGAGCGAGACCACGGCCTCGACGATCTCGAGCCCGTCGTCGAACACGCGGCTCTGCAGGGTCTGGTCGAGTCGGCTCGAGTCCGACTGGCCGGGCGGACGCACGATGCTCCGGGTGCGGGCCCGCGCGAGCGCCTCGTCCGACAGCCGGTTCTTGCGGTCGGTGTTCAGCTCGCCGTTGTGCGCCATCAGGCGGAACGGCTGCGCCATCGTCGGGTGCGGCTCGGTGTTCGTGGAGAACCGGGTGTGGAAGTACAGCGTCCGGACCGAGTGCCGGGGGTCGCGCAGGTCGGTGAAGTACCCGATCACCTCGCCGGAGTTCAGCCGGCCCTTCAGGATCTGGGTCCGGGCGCTGAGCGACAGCGGGTACAGGGCGGCGTGCTCGGCGCGCTCGGCGGCTGCCTGGGCGTAGGAGACCGCCTCGATGGCGAGCAGGGCGCGGTTCGCGGCGGCGTCGACCTCGGTGCGGTCCCAGTCCGACGGAGCACGGAAGACCCACTGCACGATCGGCAGCTGGTACTGCTCGGCCTCGGGGCGCGCGACCGAGTGGTCCACCGGGACGTCACGGACCAGCAGCAGCTCGAAGCCCTCGGCCGTGATGGCGTCCGTGACGGTCTGCTCGGCACGGGCGCGCTCGTCGGTGCCGGCCGCTCCGTCGCTGCTCGGCACGAAGCAGTTCGCGACGCCGAAGTGCCCGGCGCGCAGCTGCTCGCCCGTGATGGCGCTGAAGAACTCCACCGACAGGTCGATGCTGACGCCCGCGCCGTCACCGACACCCTCGGCGGACTTGCCGCCGCGGTGCGGGATGGAGCACAGCGCTTCGTCGCCCTTGCGGATGACGTCGTGGCTCGGCGTCCCGTCGAGACGGGTGATGAAACCGACGCCGCAATCGCTCGATTCGCGGGCAGGGTCGTAGAGACCGAAAGAGGTGGGGTTCACGTGCGGGTCCAGTGGGGCGTTGCCGGCAGCGGACGGCGCGGGCTGCATCGATGGAGCGCTCGCCGCGGGCAGACCGATGGTGGCAGTCGGGCCCTGTGGGGTGGTGGTGCGGTAGGGCGATGCTACGGCTTGGTATACCGACCGTGCAACACGGGTGGCGTGGGGCGCGGCGCGGGGTTCTCCGGCTGGTGCGGGTCTGTTCGGCTGGTGCGAGGTTGCACGCTCGGTGCGAGTTCGTAGCGCTGCACGGAGCGTGCAACCTCGCACGGGATGGCCGACGCCGCACGATGCGGCGTGCCGCGGGCGCCGTGCAACCCTGCACCGGGTGGGTGGCCCGGCACGGTGTCAGGCTGCTCGCTCGCCGGTTCGGTCGCTCACCGCGATCGGCTCCGTGACCGCCGTGCTGGCGTCGGCCGCCGGGGTGGTGCCGGGTCGGATGAGCTCCGGGCGTCGGCGACCACGGAACACCCACGCCTTGAACAGCACGAACCGCACGCCGGTCGCAACCAGGTTGGCCGCCGTGAGCACCGCGATCTCCGCACCGTGCGAGGCTCCCGGCACCGACGCGTGCAGCACCACGAGCGACCCCGACGTGATGGCCCAGGCGATGCCGAACACGACCAGTCCCTGCACGTGGTGACGACCCGCTCCCGCACGGCCCCGCACCCCGAACGTGAACCGCCGGTTCAGTGCGGTGTTGCCGATCGCCGTGACCAACAGCGCGAGGAAGTCTGCGGTCTGGGCGCCGATCGCCAGCCGGAACAGGGCGTACAGGGCGGCGAACGCCAGGGTCGAGAGCACCCCGATCGCTCCGAACCGCAGGACCTGCCCCAGGAACCCCACGCTCGGTGGGGTGAACGGCTGCCGACCGATCGCCGCGTAGACCGTGCTGATCGGCACCCGCCCGGTGGCGATGTTCCTCGACACCCGCCACATGCCCTTCAGGTCCTCGGTCGCGGTCGACGCGATGTGCACCGAGGAGTTGACGTCGTCGACCCAGTCGACGGGGACCTCGTGGATGCGGAGTCCCGCGTGCTCGGCCAGCACGAGCAGTTCGGTGTCGAAGAACCACGCATCGTCCTCGCACAACGGCAGCAGGTGGTCGGCGGCGGCCTTCGTGACCGCCTTGAACCCGCACTGCGCGTCCGAGAACGACACCCCCATCGTCGTCCGGAGCAGCAGGTTGTAGGAGCGCGAGATGAACTCCCGCTTGCTGCCGCGCACCACGCGCGACGAACCGGCGAGCCGGGTGCCGATCGCCAGGTCCGAGTGCCCCGACAGCAGGGGTGCCACGAGGGGTTCGAGCGCGGCGAGGTCGGTGGACAGGTCCTCGTCCACGTAGACGAGCACGGCCGCCGGCGATGCCGCCCAGACCTCCTTGAGCGCGCGGCCCCGGCCCTTCTCGGGCAGGTGCACCGCGTGCACGCCGGGGAGCATCGCGGCGAGGTCGTCGGCGATCCGGGCGGTGTCGTCGGTCGAGGCGTTGTCCGCGATCGTGATGCGCCACGAGTGGTGCAACGACGTCCGGCAGAAGGTGTGGAGCCGTCGCACGTGGGCGGCGAGCGTGTCCTGCTCGTTGTAGCAGGGGACGACGATGTCGATGTCGAGGGGCTGGTTCGTCTCCGTCATGGCGCTCATGCTCGGCAGCGGGGCTACGGGGGCCGAGGCAGGGCGCTGTGGCCCGGGTAAGAACGAACACCACGTGAACGCAGCGGACACGACACCTGTTGTCCGGATACGTTCGACGCACGATGACGACCGAGCGCGACGACGCACGACGGACGGCCGTGCTGCTCCCCGGGGAGCGGCTGGGGCTGGCGCTCGACGAGCGGTGCCCGGAGTTCACGGAGCTGCTGCTCGCGCCACCGTTGCACGGCATCCGACCCGACGGGCACGACTGGCTCCGGCGTCGGTACGAGCAGATCGTCCCGCTCGTGCTCCCCGCGGCACTGCGCGCGGTCGAGCGTGGGGAGCCGCTCGACCCGGAGTGCCTGGTGCGGCTCCGCGAGGTCGCAGCCGCCAGCGCCGACGACCCGCAGGTCGACGTCTCGGTCGTGCTCCGCGGCGCCCTGCCCGCGATCCGTGTCTTCGCCCTCGTCATGCACACGGCCACCCGCGAGCACGCGACGACGATCGACCACGCCGGCCGGACGATGCTCGCGATGAGCCGGGCATCACTCGTGGCGCACGAACTCGGCTCGTGCTGGGCGGAGGCCTGGGCGCAGCACCGCGGAGGGGCGTCGGCGGACCCGACGACAGCACTCGGCACCGACGACATCGACCTGGTGGCATCGGCGCCCGGCCTGGACGAGACCGAGGAACGGATGCTGGCGCTCGCCGCCCGTGGGCTGTCGAATGACGCCATCGCCAAGGAGACCGCCTACAGCCGACAGGCCGTTGCCTGGCACCTCGGCCGGCTGATGAAGTCCTGGAACGCGCCGAACCGGACGGCGCTGGTGTCGGTCGCCTTCGTCCGGGGCTGGATCCGGTCTCGGAGGGACTTCAGGCTGGCTGCACGCAACCGGCCGTCGGCGATCGAAGCGGCGCAGGCGGGCGACGACGCTCCCCCGAGGCTGACAGCACACGGCGACGCCCCCTGAGACCGAGGTCCCAGGGGGCGTCGCCGACGAACGGAGGAGTCAGCCGCCGTTGACGTGGATGACGTTGTCGATGCGCTCGATGTTGCCGAACACACCCCAGTTCAGCCAGCCGCCGTCACCGTTGTTGGTGACCTTGCCGGGTCCCTTGAACCAGTAGATGACGTAGTTGCCACCCTTGATGTCGATCGACTGGGCGTCCGCGACGTCGCCCTCGACGGTGATGTCCTGGTTCTTGTTGACCACCGCGACGGTGAGGCGGTCGGGGTTGCCGGCGTTCCAGTAGCCGACGTCGAGCGCCGCCTGGACGGCACCGCCGCGGTCGCTCTGGTCGTTGACCGCGTCCTTGATCGCGTTGACGATCGCGACCGGGTCGAGGTTGACGTTGACGCTGCCGCCGACGGACGACGAGGTGCTGGGCGGCGCCGGCTCGGCGGCCTGCGCGGGGGCTGCGACGAACGCCCCGGCGATGACGGCGCCGCCGAGGGCGGTGCCGGCGAGGAGCTTCACGGACTTGCGCTTGAACGAGTTCATGATCGTGTTTCCCATCTCTGCAGTGGTGACCCGTTCGGGTCGTCTTGCTCGGACAGGACCCAGCCTGCGTGCGCTCCGACGCGGATGCACGCGACGGGGCTCGACGTTGGTCGATCGTCTGACGATCCGGACGACGCCCGGTTTTCGTGCTCAGCGACACCTCACGCGGTCGGCTGTGCGTGAGGTGTCGCTGAGCGCGTGAGAACGCGTCCGAGCGGCCCACTCAGCCGCGCTCTCGGTCAGCGGGGCAGCAGGATCTGCACGATCGCGACGACCACGAGCGCCGCGATCGGGACGCCCGCGATCCAGGCGCCCGCCCGCATCTGCGTCCGGCGGATCGTGGGCGGTGCGTGCGAGGAGCGCGCGAACTCGGTCGCGGCCACGAGCTCCGGCGCCGCGGCGGGCGGTGCGGGCTCGGGCTGGGGGCGGTCGTCCTCGAACGCCGGGACCTCGACCACCAGGTCGGCGGGGTCCGGGCGGCCCGGGAGTTTGTCGTACGCGTTCGTCACGGTGCCTCCTCGTCCGGCGTTCTCCGACCAGTATGCGACCGGGACGGCACTCGGCGAGTAGGAGATGTTGAAGGCGGTCGCGGCACCCGACGTCTTCTGCTCACGAAGCGCCCGAGGCAGGCAGGTCCACGGTGAACGCGGTCCGGCCGGGCTCGGACGCGACCCGCACGATGCCGCCGTGCGCCACGACCACGGCCCGCACGATCGCGAGCCCGAGGCCGCTCGTGCCGTGCTCCCGTGAGCGCGAGGCCTCGCCCCGGGTGAACCGGTCGAACAGCGTCGGCAGGGACTCGGCGGGGATCGGCGGCCCGTCGTTCGCCACGACGAAGCGGACGACGGCACCGTCAGACGCAGACGCAGACGCAGACGCAGACGCCGACCGCGACCCTGGCACCGACTGCAACGACACCACGACGGCAGTCCCCGGCGGCGTGTGCGTCCGGGCGTTGGTCAACAGGTTCGTGACCACCCGTCGGAGCTGCACCTCGTCACCGGCCACGAGCACCGGCTGGTCGTCCACGATCTGCAGCGTCCACCGGTGGTCCGGCGCCGTCGCGCGGGTGTCCATCGTGGCGTCGACGACGAGCGACGTCAGGTCGACCGGCTCGCGGACGACCTGCGACGCCGGCGCCCCCGACGCCAGGGCCGAGGCGTCGAGCCGTGCGAGCAGCAGCAGCTCGTCGACGAGGTCGCCCATCCGGACGGCCTCACGTCCGATCCGTTCGACGTTGCGGTGCACGGCGTTCAGGTCCGAGGTCCGCTCGGACAGCTCGGCGTACGCCCGGACGGTGGCGATCGGGGTCCGCAGCTCGTGGGAGGCGTCGGCGACGAACGTCCGCATGCCGGCCTCGGCGTCGCGACGGACGGTGAGCGCCCGGGCGACGTGACCGAGCAGCCGGTTCAGCGCGTTGCCGACCTGCGCGACCTCGCGGTTCGCGCGCAGGTCGGAGTCGGAGACACGGACGGGGATGTCCGGGTCGCCGCGTTCCAGGTCGAGTGCGGTCACGCCGGACGCCACCGCGGCGACGCGTTCGAGCGGACGGAGCGATCGACGGACGAGCACCGTGAGGGCCCACGCGGCGACGGCGAGCCCGAGCACCGTGACGACCCCGATGACGAGCAGCAACCGGGCGATCGCGGCGTCGAGGTCACCGAGAGGGAGCGCGGTGACGAACACGTCGCCGTCATCGCTGACCGCCTGCGCCCGGTAGTCCCCGAGCGCGCCGAGTTCAACCGTCACGGGGTCGCCGCCGGTCTGCACCGCGGCGAGTGTCCGCTGCTGCGTCGCGGTCAGACGGCGCTGGTCACCGTCCCCGTCGGTGTAGCCACCGAGCACCAGGTCGCCGTCGCGGACGATGGCGATGACCGTGCCCGCCGACTGCCCCGGCGCACCGATGAAGGCGTTGTCGGGATCCGGCAGATCATCCGAGTCCGAGGACGAGGACGAGGACGACGACGAGGACGACGACCCCGGCGGCGGCCCGGAGGCCCCGGGCGGCGGTTCCGCCCCGTCCCGTCCGCCGACGGTCCGCATCGCCGCCGTCGACAGCTCCGCGTCGAGCCGGTCGACCAGGTACCCCCGGAACGCGACGACGGTCACCGCCCCCACGACGACGTTGGTCGCCACGAGCAGCAGGGCCACGGCCGCCACGATCCGCCAGCGCAACGACGGCACACGCCCGGTGCGCCCGGGCCGGCTCACGTCGCCGACCGGAGCACGTACCCCGCCCCACGGACGGTCTGCAGCATCGGCTCACGTCCGGCGTCGAGCTTCTTCCGCAGGTACGACACGTACATGTCCACCAGGTTCGACGACGTGCCGAAGTCCATGCCCCAGACGCTCGCCAGCAGCTGCTCGCGGGACAGGACCCGGTTGGCGTTGCGGGCCAGGTGTCGCAGCAGCTCGTACTCGGTCGGGGTGAGCTCGATCGGGTCACCGGCACGGCTGACGGCGCGGGCGTCCTCGTCGAGCCGGAGGTCCCCGACCACGACCTCGGCGCTCGCCCCGGCCGCGGCGACCCGGGCCGAGGTGCGCGCCAGGATCCGGGCACGGACGAGCAGCTCCTCGATGCCGAAGGGCTTGGTCAGGTAGTCGTCGCCACCGCCGGTCAGCCCGGCGAGCCGGTCCTCGGGGGCGTCGCGTGCGGTGAGGAACAGCACCCGGACGCCGTCGCGGGCGTCGCGGAGCCGTTCGAGCACCTCGAACCCGTCGATGTCCGGCAGCATCACGTCGAGCACGATCACGTCGGGCTGGAACTCCCGGGCCGCGAACAGCACGTCGCGCCCGCGGTGCACGGATCGCACGGCCCAGCCGTCGCCCGCGAACGCCAGGGCGACGGCCTCGGCCAGGGCGTGCTCGTCGTCGACGACGAGGGCGCGGACGGGGGAGCCGTCGGTGCGCTGCAGCGGGGTGCCGGGCATGTCCCGGAGCCTATCCACCGCGCCCTCGTCGCCGGTCACTTCGTACTGCTCAGGTCGTAGACGGTCTGGCCGCCGACGGTCGTCGACTCGTAGTTCGCTGCGACCCACTCCTGGATCGCCGACGCGGTCGACGAGCCGCCGCCCATGCCGCCGCCGGAGCCGGACGACACGTAGTACCCGATGTCGCCGTCGGCGACGTACGCCTTGAACTGCGCGAGCGTCGGTGCCGGGTCGCTCGACCAGCCGCCGATCGCCATCACGGCGGTGTCGGTGTCGAGTTCGAGCTGCGCGGCCGACTGCGATCCGTTGACCGCGGCCGCCCACTTCGCGTCGGATGCCTCGAGCAGCTCCTGCAGGGCGGACGAGGTCGACGCACCCTCGCCACCACCCCCGGCCTGGAGGCTCGTCCCCGACCCACCCTCGGAGGTCGCGTCGTCCGTGCCGTCCTGCCCACTGCCCGGTGCCGTGCCGGACGTGCCGTCCGGCATCTCCGGCGCCTCGCCGGAGGCGCCCTCCGGCGGGGTCCCGCCGGGACCCTGCTGGGAGTCGGACGTGCTGTCGGAGCCGCCGTCGTCGGAGCCGGAGGTCGACCCACCCGGTCCGCCCGTGCCTCCCGGGAAGCCACCGGTGCCGCCGCCCATCCCACCGGAGCTGCTGCCCGCCGGACCGACGCTCGGGATCGAACCGGAGTGCGCGACGGTCGTCGTGGCGAGGGCGTAGGCGGTGGTGCCGGACAGGCCGAACAGGGTGCCGGCGAGGATGCCGATCGTGACGAGTCGGCGCAGCGACGGCACGCTGCCGATGACGATCAGTGCCGCGGACAGCAGCCCGCCGGCGAGCATCACCCAGCGCAGCCACGGCAGCCAGGTCGGGTTCTCGTTGAGCAGGCACCAGCCCCAGAACGCGGTGACACCGATCATCGCAGCGAGGCCGAGGCGGCCGACGAAGCGGCCTCGTGCGTGCCAGAGCAGGGCGCCGCCGGTACCGACGAGTCCGGCGATGGCCGGGGCGAGGGCGACCGTGTAGTACGGGTGGATCGTGCCGGACATGTACGAGAACACGAGTCCGGTGACCAGGAGCCAGCCACCCCACAGGACCAGCCCGGCGCGTGCGGGATCGGCCAGGTGCCGACGGCCGACGACGACCAGCCCGACGACCAGGGCGATGAGCGCCGCGGGCAGGAGCCACGAGATCTCGAGCCCCATCTCGGACGAGAACAGGCGGTTCAGGCCCGTCGAGCCGCCGAACGAGCCTCCGGCGGTGCCGCCGGTCATGCCGCCGCCTCCGCCGCCGTTGCCCGAGCCTCCGAAGATCCGGCCGAGGCCGTTGTAGCCGAACACCAGGTCGAGCACGGTGTTGTTCGTCGAACCGCCGATGTAGGGGCGGGACTCGGCGGGCCAGAGCCACACGGCGACGACCCACCAGCCTGCGGCCACCACGAGGGAACCGGCGGCGACGAGCAGACCGACCACACGCCGGCCCCAGCCGGTGCGGGCGGCGAACAGGTAGACGAGGCCGAAGGCGGGCAGGACGAGCAGGCCCTGCAGCATCTTCGTCAGGAACGCGAACCCGAGGGCGACCCCGGCGAGCGCGATCCACTTCCAGCTGCCCTTCGGCAGCGCCCGCACCGTGCAGTACGCCCCGGCGGTCATCAGCAGGACGAGCAGGGCGTCCGGGTTGTCGAAGCGGAACATCAGCGCCGCCGCCGGGGTCGCTGCCACGACGAAGCCCGCGAGCAGCGCGCCGACGTTCGCGGTGGTGGCACCGAGTCGGGCCAGGGTGCGGCGGACCGTGCCCCAGACCAGGGCGACGGAACCGACGGCCATCAGCGCCTGGGGGAGCAGCAGGCTGGTGCTCGAGAACCCGAACAATCGGGCCGACAGCACCATCACCCACAGCGAGGCGGGCGGTTTGTCGACCGTGATGAAGTTCGACGAGTCGAGGGAGCCGAAGAAGAACGCCTCCCACGACTTCGTGCCGGCCTGCACGGCGGCGGCGTAGAAGCTGTTGGCGTACCCGGAGACGCTGAGGTCCCACAGGTACACCACGGCGGTCACGGCCAGGAGCGCCCAGAACGCCGGCCGGAGCCACCGGGCGTCCTCGCGCTCGCCGAGGAACAGCCGGGCGAGGGGCGGGCGGCGCCGATCCCGCGCGGCACTGCGCGCGGGGTCGCGTCGGTCGGTCACGGGTATCGGGTACGTGGTCATGTCGATGAGCATCCGGGGCGTTCCCCGACTGCTGCACTGCGCCGGCTATGCGCGGGCTAAGGACGCACGGTGCGCGGTTGGCCGGCGGGCGGCGGCGCGGCGCACGGTGCGGTGTTGTTCGGTCCGTGCGGGGTCGCCTGCTCGGTGCGCGG
>NZ_MJGT01000076.1:2313-2459 GCF_001864975.1 Curtobacterium sp. MMLR14_002 | reverse complement strand
GCCTCCCGTCCGTCGTCCGTCAGGTGTCGGTCCGTGCGGACGCGACCTCGAGGGTCACGACGACCGCGACCACGGCGAGCGCCGTGACCGGCAGCGACACCGCCGGCACCGCGATCGACGCGAGGACGACGAGCACCAGGGCCACC
>NZ_MJGT01000076.1:0-1638 GCF_001864975.1 Curtobacterium sp. MMLR14_002 | reverse complement strand
CGAGCACCAGGGCCACCACGACGGCGTTGGCCCGTGCCGACAGCGACGGCCGGATCGCGAGCGCCCAGATCGACAGCACGAACACCGCGACCGGCACCGCGACGGTCGCGGCGACCGAGGCGGACGACAGCGCGACGTGTCCGGCGTCGGCGCTGACGGCGACCTCGATGCCGGCGGGCAGGGCACCGGCGGCGGCGAAGACGAAGTAGTGGCCGTAGCCGAACACGAGCGCGGTGGGCAGCGAGCGGATGTGCGCGTGCTGCTCGCGGGAGAAGTAGATCCACCACATGCCCACGGTGATCACCAGCCCGCAGCCCGCGAGCGCCAGCAGGGCTCCGAGGTGCTCGGTGTGCGCGAGGGCGTCGATCACCGCGCCGGCCGAGGCCACCAGCCCCTCGCCCAGGACGATGAGGGTGAACAGGGAGAACCGCTCGGCCAGGTGCCGGGTGTGCCACGGGGCCGTCCCCGTCGAGGTCTGCGCCCAGATCGGCACGGACAGCTCGGCGAGCACGAGGAACGGTGCGGCGTACCCCCAGACGTCGTCGGGCAGGGCGAGTGAGACCACCCAGAGCAGCTGCACGACGGTGACGCCGACGGCGTGCAGGATCGCTGTCCGCCGGTACCGGGTGGAGGACGCGGCGGCGCGGATCCACTGCCCGACCAGGGCCAGCCGCATGACGACGTAGCCGATGACGCCGATCGTGAAGTCGTTCTCGACCATGGCCGCATGCACCCCGGCGGCGAGGACGAGCACCCCGGCCATCTGCACGAAGGTCATCACCCGGTAGAGCCAGTCGTCGGTGTCGAACGACGTGGCGAACCAGGTGAAGTTCATCCACGCCCACCAGATCGAGAAGAACACCAGCCCGTAGGCCAGGACGGCGGAGGCGACGTGTCCCTCGAGCTCGATCTCGTGCAGGTTCGTCGCGGCGAAGCCCACCGCGACGACGAACACCAGGTCGAACAGGAGCTCCAGCGGGCTCGCGGCCCGGTGTCGCTGGTCGGGGTCGCGCGGCACCATCCGGCGCAGTCCGATGGTCGGCATGGGGCCAACGGTAGGGCCCGGCCCGACGACGTGCCAACGCGCGTGTCGCGGGTCGGTCGAAACCCGTCGGGTCCGGCCGGGTCCCGCCGACGAACCGTCGCAGCGAACCGGTGTTTCCCGCACACTTGACCGAACAGCCGACTACCGACGGAGACACGATGTCGCAACCGCTCGAATCGCTCATGCACGCCAACCTGTTCGAGGTGTTCGGGGAACGGGACCCCGAGCGTCGCCGCGCCGCGATCGAGCGGACGTACGCCCCGGAGGTCGTGTTCCTGGACCCTGACGAGGTCGTCACCGGCCACGACGCCCTGCACGCCAAGGCGCAGCGCCTGCTCGACGAGGCTCCCGGGTTCGTGTTCTCGCCCGCCGGCCCGGTCTACGAGAACCACGGGATGGGGTACCTCGCCTGGCACTTCGGCCCCGAGGGAGCACCGCCCGTCGTGTCCGGCATGGACATCTGCTTCATCGAGGGCGACGTCATCGCGAAGGTCTACACGCTGCTGACCGACTGATCGCCACCACCCGCAGGTGGTGGCGATCGTCGGGCGAGCGATGCGGTCACCGCGAGCGGCTGACGGACAGGAGGCCCG
>NZ_MJGT01000075.1:0-33549 GCF_001864975.1 Curtobacterium sp. MMLR14_002 | reverse complement strand
AAGGAATTGCTTCATGACCCAGTCAGCAAGCCGACCAGGCACGAGGTCAATCAATAAATTGGCATTGACAATGTGCACGCTGTTGAGTTCTCAAGGACCAGACGCACTCCCCGCTCGACCCACGAAAGGTTCCGCCAGAGAGGCATTCGTCTTGTTCCACCGTCGGACACGCCGAATTACTTCGACTTCTTCGGGGGGATGTTGCCTGAGCGGGACCCCGTCCGGACTGCGCATCCAGGGCTTGCACCCTGTGACCGTCTCGGCCGTTCCGTTCTCCGCCTCAGCGGCAACGAGTGATTACTTTACACACGCCCCAGGGGCCCTGCCAACCGTCGTCCCTCCCGGGCGTGTCGCAGTCGGGTGAACGGCACGTGGCCCCCGGGTTTCCGGGGATCGACGAGGGTGAGCGCGACCCCGGGAACGACGGAAGGCACGGTGCGAACCCGCACCGTGCCTCCCGACTGAACGAACAGGACCGACCTACTCGGCCGCGGCCAACTGCCCGCACGCCCCGTCGATCTCCTTGCCGCGGGTGTCGCGCAGGGTCGTCGGGATGCCGGCGGCGTTGAGTCGGCGGACGAACTCGTCCTGCACGTGCACCTCGGACGAGGTCCACACCGAGCCCGGCGTCGGGTTGAGCGGGATCGGGTTGACGTGCACCCAGCCCTTGCCGCGCTTGTTGAGCTTCTCGGCGAGCAGGTCCGCTCGCCAGGCGTGGTCGTTCATGTCCTTGATGAGCGCGTACTCGATCGAGACACGACGGCCCGTCTTGACGTAATAGTTGTGGGCGGCGTCGATCGCCTCGTCGGCCTTCCAGCGCGAGTTCACCGGGATGAGCTCGTCGCGGAGCTCGTCGTCGGGAGCGTGCAGGGACAGCGCGAAGGTGAGCGGGATCCCTTCGTCCGCGAGCTTGAGCATCGCCGGCACCAGGCCGACGGTCGACACCGTGATGCCGCGGGCACTCATGCCGAGACCGTTCGGCTGCGGCGCGACCATCAACCGCACGGCGTCCATCACCCGCTTGTAGTTCGCGAGCGGCTCCCCCATGCCCATGAACACGATGTTCGTCACGCGCTCGGCGTCGACGCGGTCGTTGCCGCCCTTGCGGGGATCGCCCCCGAGCTCACCAGCGGCGATCGCGGCGTTGGCCCGGACGATCTGCTCGATGATCTCGGCGGTGGACATGTTGCGGGTCAGCCCCGCCTGGCCGGTGGCGCAGAACGGGCAGTTCATCCCGCACCCGGCCTGGGACGAGACGCACAGGGTGATGCGGCCCGGGTAGCGCATGAGGACCGACTCGACCAGGGCGCCGTCGTGCAGCTTCCAGAGGAACTTGATCGTGTCGCCGTTATCCGTCGCCAGCCGCCGGGTCTCGGTGAGGAGCGGCGGCAGCATCCCGGCGACGAGCTGCTCCCGCTGGGCGGCGGGCAGGTCGGTCATCTTGGCCGGGTCGGACGTGTAGTGCTGGAAGTAGTGGGTCGCGAGCTGCTTGGCGCGGAACCCGGGCAGGCCGAGTTCCTTCACGCGGGCCTCGCGTTCCTCGGCCGTCAGGTCGGCCAGGTGCACGGGCGGCTTGCCACGCTTCGGTGACGCGAACTGCAGGAGCGGGCGACCGTCGGTGTCGGTGGCCTGCTTCCAGCCCTCGGTGCGCGGGCGCACCTGCGGACGAGCAGACTGCTGCTGTTCGAACGGGGTGCGGGTGTCGGAAGCCATCACTCCAGGATACGGGAGGCCCGTGATCGGTGGGGACGCCCCGTCCGGGTGGTCCTGCTGGTCACCACCAGGGCCGCACCACGGCCGGCGGGGTCAGCTGCCGGCGGGCAGAACGCGCGCGAAGTGGTGCGCCGCCGAGTACATCGGGACGATGTCGACGACCTCGCCCGGGTGCGGTGCCTGCAGGACGAGTCCCTGGCCGAGGTACAGGCCGACGTGGTCCTCGTCGTCGTACACGACGAGGTCACCAGGGAGCGCCTCGGACTCGGGGATCGTAGTGGCGACGGCGTCCTGCGTCGGCACGTAGTGCACGAGCTGGATCCCCACCGCCTGGTACGCGACCATCGTGAGCCCGGAGCAGTCGATGCCCGCGTGGCTCGCGCCGCCCTCGACGTACGGGTCCCCCATGTACTGCAGGGCGGTCTGCACGATCGTGGCCCGGTCGCCGCCGGCCGAGAGTGCGGCGGACAACGCGGACTGTGCCTGCGCGGTCGTCACCCCGAAGCGGAGGTCGAGCGTCGGGTACGACACGATCGTCGTCGTCGTGGTCATGCCGTCGGTGGAGACCACGGGGACCTGGACGTCGTGCGCCACCGTGAAGGTCTGGGCGGCCTGCGCCGTGGTCGTGCCCGAGCGGGTGTCCGCGGGCAGGGTGTCGGCGTTCGCGGGCAGGGCGAGCGTCAGGCTCGAGGTCACCGCTATCGCGGGGGCGAGCAGGATCGCCGCGCGCTTCGCGTTCGCGGAACGGCGGATGTGCCGCGGGTCGACGGCGCGCTCGGCCCGCAGGGTGGCGGTCCGGCTCAGCACCGCACTGCCGGCCGACGAGGCGACGGGGGCGGGACGCGGCTGCATCCGCACGGTCCGGGCCGGCTTCGGGTGCTCGACGAAGGTGGAGCGGGCGGCCGCGGGGCCGAGGGCCGAGCGGCGACCACGGGGACGGGACTGCTGCGTGTCCGGCGTCAGCGGCGCGGGGTCGACCGCGGGGTGCGTGTGCGTTCGCGCGGGCTGACGGTCGTCGGCTGCTGCAGGCAGGGTGTGGCGTCCCATGGGTCCTTCCGGGTCGGGACCACTCGGTCCGGAAAGTAACGTATTGGTCACGACGGTGCTCGCGGCTGGGCAGCGCCGGAGTGTTCCTGCAGCTGGTCACAGGAACGAGCACCGCTCGCAGGCCGCTCCGACGGCGCGCACGGGCGTTCCGGAGCCGGCCCGCGGCGGTGGACCCGGGTTCAGACCGGCGTGACCCGCATGACGGCGGCGATCCGGGCCTCCCGGTCGGCCGCCAGGCGGTCGAGGCGAGCCGACAGCGCGACGACCGATGCGTCCACCGGGCTGTCCCCCGAGATGTCCCCCGGGATCGGGACACCGGCGCGGACCGCGAGTGGCAGGACGCCCGCCCAGACCGAGTGGTCCTCACCGTCCGCCGGGTCCTCGCCGACACCGTGGGCTCGGACCTTGACGCTCGCGCGGTCGAGGGGCAGCTGGAGGACCTGGGTGGCGCGGACCTCCTTCGCGGTCATCTCGCGCACCTCGGCTCGGCGGCCCGGCATGAGGTGGTCCGCCACCTGCCAGAGGGCTTCGGCGCGGAGGTCGGTCGGCACCACGGTCGCGCGCCCGGCGATCATCGCGCTGCGGTAGTTCGCCGAACTGTCGTTGGTGGAGCGTGCGAACACGAGGCCGTCCAGGTGGGTGACGGTGGCGGCGACCGGGACACCCTCGGCCCCGGCGTCGAGGAACAGCCCACCACCGGTCGAGCCGTGCAGCAGCAGGACGGGACCGTCCCCGAGGTCCCCGACGGCGCAGAGGAACGGCAGGACGACGGGGTGGCCGCCGCGGACGATGCCGACGTGGGCGAGGTGCGCCTCGGCGAGGATCGCGTGCAGGACGGCGGGGTCGTCGGACTGGCGGTCGCGCAGGCGCCGGACGCGGAGCGAGGGGTCGTCGGCGGTCGGTTCGGGTTCGGGGCTCGAGGTGGGCATGTCGTCACGCTAGGGTCAGCAGTGGTCCAGTGCCTGGACCAGATCGGGGCGATCACGATGGACCAGTCGAGCAAGGTGTCCGGTGTGGTGGCACGGGTGCGCGGGATGGTGCACGACGGCACCCTGCGCGAGGGCGATCCGCTGCCGTCGACGCGGGCGCTGGCGGCGGAGCTCGGGGTGGCCCGGGGCACCGTCGTGGCGGCGTACGAGCAGCTCGACGGCGAGGGGTACCTGCGGACGCGGCACGGTGCCCTCGCCCGGGTCGCGGCGAGTGTGACGGTGGACGCGGGCATGACGCCGGATTCGGCTCCGGTCGGCGCCCGCTCCCCCGATCCGGACGGTCCGGACCCGACGTCCTCGCTCATCGACTGCCGTCCGGGCATCCCCGCTGTCACCGCCATCCCGCAGCGGGACTGGCGGGCAGCCTGGCACGCAGCGGCGTCGGCACCGCTCCGGAACGCGATCGCGGACCCGCTCGGCTCCCCCGACCTGCGCGCACAGGTCGTCGCCCAGCTCGGCCTGACCCGCGGGTTCACGACGTCGGTCGACCGGGTGCTCGTGACCGCGGGGACCTCGGAGGCGCTGTCGCTCGTCACCGAGGCGCTGCGGGGGCTGCTGGGTCGCGCTCCCGTCGTCGCCGTCGAGGACCCCGGCTACCGCACCGGACACCGTGCGGTCACGAGTGCGGGTGGGTCCCTGGTGGGCGTCCCGGTCGGCGAGGACGGCCTCGACCTCGACGCACTCGAAGCCGCCGGACCGGTCGACGCCGTCCTGGTCAGCCCGACGCACCAGTACCCGCTCGGATCGGTGATGCCCGTCGCCCGGCGCCGGCGGCTCCTCGCCTGGGCCGCGGCCACCGGCACCGTGGTGGTGGAGGACGACTACGACTCCGAGTTCCGGCACCGCGGCGCGCCCGTGCCCGCGCTGGCCGCACTCGACGCCGAGGGCGTGGTGCTGCACGTCGGCGGCTTCTCGAAGACCCTCGACCCCCGGCTGCGCTGCGCGTACGTCGTGCTGCCGACGGTGGCAGCGACGGGTTCCCCGGTGACGGAGGCGGTGCTCGCCGCTCGTCGGGCTCGGGGCGCGGTCGTCGCCGAACCGGTGCAGGCCGCGCTCGTGCACCTGCTGCGGACGGGTGCGCTGCGGCGGCACCTGGGTCGGGTGCGACGCGACTACACGCACCGCCGGGCCCGGATCGCGGCTCGGCTCGGCAGCGTCGTCGGCCTGGAGGCCCGTGCCCTGAACGGCGGGCTGCACGCGGTGGTCACGTGGTCGGGTCCGACCACCGGGGCGGAGATCGCGCGTCGGCTGGCGGACGCCGGGGTGCTCGTCGCGTCGCTCGAGGAGTACGGGCTCGCTCCCGGCAGCACACCGCCGGGCATCGTGTTCGGCTACGGCGCGGTGACGATGCCGGAGCTCGACCGGGCGCTCGACGCGCTGGTGACGGCGGTCACGGGAGCCTGATCGGGGTCGTCAGCCGCCGTACTGGGCGGTGCCCACGACGTTCGACCCGGCCCGCTGGCACGCGGTGTTCAGGGTGCGGCCGACGAGTTCCCACTCGGGGGTCATCTCGAGCGCCGGCCCGGACTTCGGTGCGGGGTGCGCGTCGATGTACTCGTGGGCGTAGTCGATCGCGTCGTCGAGCTCCTCGTCGCTGCTCGACAGGTGCTCGTAGCCGAAGCGTTCCGCCGCGATCAGTGCCTGGTACTGCGCCTCGGAGAGATCGCCCTGGCTCCGCCCGACCGTCGCGTTCAGCGAGATGGTCGTCAGCGCACTGATCTGGCCGCAGATCGCCGCAGCACTCCGGTCCTCCTCCATCGGGTCCGTCGCGCCGCCCGCGGGCTGGGCGTCCGAGGTCTCCGAGGTCGCCTTCGGAGTCGACGTCGGCCGCGCCGCTGCGTCGGCACCGGCCGAGCAACCGGCGAGCGAGCCGGACACGAGGACCGCGCTCACGACGACGAGGGGCAGTGCGGACCGGAAGGAGACCATGGACGACATCGTGGCAGCGCGGTCGTGCCGTTCGCGTCGTCGTGTCCCGATCGAGACCTCGTCGAGACCGGATCGTGAGCTTGCGTCAGCGGGAGTCGGCGGTGCCGTTCTTCCGGGCGTTCACGAGGTCGGCGAGCGAGGGTTCTCCGGCGTCACCGGGCAGCGCGTGTCCGCGGCGGGCGGCCTTGCGGACCTGTCGGTAGGTGGTGACGTGCAGGGGGTCCACACCGTCGGCGGACTCGTAGTTCGACGGGGCGGTGGTGGTGGGTGATTCGGTCATCGCGACGGACGGTACGCGTGCCGGGAGCCGCGGAACCACGTGCTGCGTTCCGCGGCCAAACGGCGGGCGTGGCACGGCCTGACGGGGCCGCACCGGGCTTCCAGAGCGGGTCAGAGGCTCGTCATGCCGCCGTCGACGCGGAACTCCGCTCCGGTGGCGTAGGACGACTCCGGGCTGGCCAGGTAGACCATGATGCCGGTGACGTCGTCGGGGGTGCCCGGGCGACCGAGCGGGGTGCGGGCGACGATCGCCGCACGGGCCTCGGGGTCGCCGGAGATCGCCGACACGAGGCCGGTCTCGGTGTAGCCCGGCACCACCGTGTTCACCCGGATGCCGTCCCGCGCGTAGGCCATCGCGGTCGCCCGGACGAGTGCGTGGATGCCGCCCTTGGTCGAGGAGTACGCCGCGAAGTCGGCGCCCTCACCGTTCAGGCCGGTCGGCGACCCCGTGGCGATGACCGACCCGCCGGTGCCGCCCGCGAGCATCGCCCGGACAGCGTGCTTGATCGTCAGGAACGTCCCGGTGAGGTTGACCGCGACCGTGCGGTCCCAGGTCTCGAGCGACAGGTCGGCGACCTTCGCGTCGTGACCGAACAGCTGCACACCGGCGTTCGCGACCACCACGTCGGGTCTCGCACCACGCTCGGCCAGATCGGCGAACCCTGCGGCCACGCTCGCCTCGTCGGCGATGTCCATCGTCAGGCCGATCGCGGTCGGGCCGGCTGCGGAAGCGGCACCGGCGGCTGCGTCGGCGTCGCGGTCGGCGTAGACGACGGCCGCCCCCTCGGCCACGAAGCGGTCGGCGATCGCGCGGCCGATGCCGGATCCCGCTCCCGTGACGAGTGCGGTCCGGCCGTCGAGTCGTGCGGTCATGTGGGACTCCGTCCTCGGAGCAGCGCTGCTCCGTCACCCCCATCATTGCCCAACCGGTTGACCGGTGCTAGGCATGCACCATGACTGCGATGTCGAACGACGAGATCGTGTCCGTCGGGCCCTGGCGTCTGGCCCTGCGCGGAGCCGAACTCGCCGACGTCACGTTCCGGGGCGGGCTCGTCCTGCGCGCCGTCCGGTTCGTCGTCCGCGACCACGACTGGCGCACCGCCGACGACACGGTGTCGACACGGACGGTGGACGGCGACGAGGGCCGCATCCGCATCGAGACCAGTGCGCGGTACGACGGCGCCGAGGTTGTGCGCACCGTCCTGACAGTCACGCTCGATGACGACACCCTGCGGGTCGCCGCGGTCGGGACGGTCACGCGGGCCTTCCGCCGCAACCGCGTCGGGCTCGTCGTCCTGCACCCGCCGACCCTGGCCGGGCAGCCGCTCACGGTGCGGCATCCGTCCGGTGGCAGCACCGTGACGGCGTTCCCGTTCTGGATCGCGCCGCACCAGCCGGCCGTCGACGTCGCCGGGCTCGACTGGGCTGAGGGCGCGACCGCGCTGTCGCTCGACCTGACCGGCGACGTGTTCGAGACCGAGGACCAGCGCAACTGGACGGACGCCTCGTTCAAGACGTACTCGACGCCCCTCGCCGAGCCGTTCCCGGTCGCGATCACGCCGGGGACGACGGTCCGGCAGAGGCTCACCCTGCGTGCGACGGCGGTCGGTCCGGCAGGTGTTCCGGGCACCCGGTCGGGAGGCGCGGCCTCCCCCACCCCCGACCTCGCGGCGCTCGACGGGCTGGGTCCCGGTGCCGTGGTCACGCCGTCGCCGACGCTCCAGCTGCTCGCGGGTTCGGCACCGGTCGCTGCGCGCCCGGACGATGCCGACCTGCTCCGCGGGTTCCCGATCCTGGTCGAACCGGTCCTCGGGGCACCGAACGTCGAGGCGGTGCTCGCCTCGGCCCGGCGGGACGCGGGCGGCGCTCCCCTGGACGTCCGGTTCGTCACCGACGAACCGGTGCTGCTGCGCGCGGCGATCGACGCGGTGCTCGCGGGCGGGCCGGTGGCTCGCGTCGGGGCGTTCGACCCGGTGTCCCACGTGACGACGCCGGCGCTGCAGCGGGCACTGCGCGAAGCGGTGGCAGCGGTCGGCGCGCTGGAGGCGGTCGCCGGTACCCGGGCCCACTTCACCGAGCTGAACCGCTCGATCGCGGTGTTCTCGGGCTGGGACGGCCCCCTGACCTGCAGCGTGACGCCGCAGATGCACGACCGGTCGCCCGAACAGGTGACCCAGTCGATCCGAATGCAGCGCTGGGTGGTGAGCAGCGCCTCCAGGCTGGCCGCCGGCAGGGCGCTGCACGTCGGACCGGTGACGCTGCGGCCACGGTTCAACGCGGTGGCGACGGCGCCGACCCGGGTCGTGACGGACGCGACCGTCGAGCACGGGTACGGGCCGGAGACCGTTCCGGACGCGACCGACCCGGCGCAGCACACGCCGGCCGCCGAGCGGTGGTTCGTCGACGCGGTGCGGGCGCTGACGGTGCCGGGCGTGGCCTCGATCACGCTGGCGGAGGCGTGGGGGCCGCGCGGGTTCGTGGCCGCCGACGGCACGGGGAACGCCCCGCCGGAAGGGGGTCGGCGGGGCGTTCCGGTCCGGGCGCGCTGACGGGTCGGCGCGGAGGTCGGTGGCGGTGCGGCTCAGCGCCGGACGGCGTCGATCTTGAGCATCTTCGCGATGACCGAGTCGAGCTCGCTGTCGTCGAAGACCTGCTTCCAGTCCTCCTTGATGAGCTTCTCGCGGCCGTAGCCCATCGCGATGTGGCAGGCGTCGGAGAACGGGTTCGAGCCGCGCAGGCCGTTCGTGAGCGCGATCCAGGTGTGGCCGTAGAGCATGGCGCGGGCGGCCTCACGGGGCACGCCGACACCGGTGACGGTCTCCTCGAGGGCGTCGTTGAGGAAGTCGCCGATCATGCAGGCGATCGTCTCGACCAGGGTCGGCTCGAGCACGGCCAGCTGCTTCACCGTGACCCAGTGCACCTGGATGACCGGGGCGTACATGGTGGTGATGACGGCCTCGGCGACGGCCTTGGCGCGGTCGCCCTCGTCGCCGAGCGACTCCGAGGCGTCGAAGGCCGCGATGACCTCCTGCGGGGCGGCGATGCCACCGAAGGTGTCGTCCCACTCGGCCTTGGTGGTGCGCTCGAGGAACACCGACGGGTGGCACGGGTGTGCCACGGCGTAGTGGATGTCCTCGCGCTTTGCGAGGAGACCGGCGTAGGCGGCGGCCGGGTCGAGCGTCAGGATCGACGCGCCGGGCTTCATGACGGGGACGAGCTGCTCCGAGATGGTGCCGAGCAGGACGTCCGGGACGGCGAGGATGACGACGTCGGCGGCCTTCGCGGCGTCGAGGCTGTCGGTGATCTCGCGGCCGAGGGCCTGGATGCGCTCCTGCCCGGCGGGCGAGGCCTCGCTGTACAGGGTGGTGTACTCGCTCTTCGCGAAGTTGTTCGAGACGCGGGTGCCCATCTTGCCGCCGGCACCGATCACGGCGACGGTGACGTCGGCCGTGCCGGATCCGGCAGCGACGGTGTGGGTGGTGGTGACGGTGTCGGTCATGATTCCTTGCTCCTGATGTACTCGATGGTGTGTTCGGTCCACGCCGCTTCGATGCGGGTGGTGGTCTGTGCGGGGGTCTCCCCCGGCAGGGGTTCGGCGCCGGCGTGCTCGTCCTGCCACGGCAACCAGAACTCGATGACGCGGTTGATCCCCCGGGTGTCGGGCTCGACCGCGGCACGGACGGCGTCGTGGTCGAGGACCCCGGTGCCGATCGGGACGCCGGTGTACTGGAACCCGACCCAGCCCGGTGAGCGGGTGAAGGCGGAGTCCTTGACGTGCCAGTTGACGACGTGCGGGGCGGTCATCGCCACGACGTCGGCCGGGTGTTCGAGTCGGGCGACGGTGTTCGCCGGGTCGAGGCAGATGCCGAGGTGGTCGGAGCCGATCGCCTGGACGACGGCGAGGAGGTCGGCGGTGGCGACGACCTCGTAGGTCTCCAGCGCGAGGGTCACGCCCGCGCGCTCGTAGGCGGGGAGCGCCTGCCGCAGGCGTCGTTCGGTCTCGGCCGCGTCGGGCTGGTCGTCACCGCTCGTCCACATGCTCCGCACGAGCGTCGCGCCGAGCTGCTGCGCGACGTGCAGGTACCGGGCGAGGTGCTCCGGCCGGGTGCCGCGGGTGCCGACCTCGAGCGTGAGACCGAGGTCGGCGGCCAGGGACCGGATCGAGGCCAGGCGCTCGTCGGTCGCGGTGTCGAGCGGCAGGTGGTCGCAGATCTGGAACAGGTCGACGCCGTCGTGGGTCGCGGCGTCGCGCAGGGCGTCGTCGAGGGACAGCGGCGACGGGACGCGGTCGGACATGCGCCAGAAGTAGGCGTAGGTGGAGAGGCCGAGCAGGGAGGTCATGCCGGTGCTCCGTCCTGCGTCGCGGCCAGCGCCTCGGCTTCGTCGAGGATCGTGCGGATCGCCTCGGGGTCGTGGGCGAAGCGGCCGAGGAACAGGCCGCCGATGCGTCCGGCACCGCGGGTCAGCAGGCCCGTACCGGCGCTGCCGCCGTAGATCGCGACGGACCCGGCGAGCTCCGGCCGGGTCGCCAGGTGCTGCTCGATGCCGGCCAGGACCGCGACGATGTGCTCGTCGGGCGCGGGCTGCGGGGCGCCGATCGCCCACACCGGTTCGTACGCGGCGATGAGCGGTCCGGCCAGGTCGTCGGCGGTCGCGGTCGCCAGGAACCGGTCGAGCTGCGCGGTGACCTCGGCGATCGCGGCCGCGGGGTCGCCGTCGGCGGCGCGCTCGGTCTCGCCGATGCAGACCAGGGGCCGCAGGTGGTTGCGGTACGCCGCGTGTACCTTGCCGGCGATCTCGTCGTCCGTCTCGTGGAACAGTTCGCGTCGCTCGGCGTGTGCGATCTCGACGAGGTCGACCCCGATCTCACGGAGCTCCGCACCGGAGACCTCGCCGGTGAACGCGCCGCTGTCCGCCCACGCCAGGTCCTGGGCGCCGAGCGTCACGGGGGCGTCACCGATCACCGCACGGACCGGGACGAGCGACGGGAACGTCGGCACCACGAAGAGCTCGACCGCGCCGGACCGAACCGCCGGGTGGCTCCGGGCGATGTCGGCCACGGCGGCCGCCCACGCGAGCGTCCGGGCGTGCGAGAAGTACATCTTGAGCGACACCCCGATCGTCACCGGGGCGGCCGCCGTGGTCGCGGGCATCAGGCGTCGGTCCCGACCGGGGCGGAGCCGTCGTAGGCGCAGATCGCGTTGACCTTCTCGGCGCTCGCGCTCGTCTGGTCGAAGGTGTAGCCGAGCCACTCCTTCGCCATCCGGCGCGCGACCTCGACCCCGACGACGCGCTGGCCCATGCAGAGCACCTGGGCGTCGTTCGACAGGATCGAGCGCTCCACCGAGAACGAGTCGTGCGCGGTCACGGCGCGGATGCCGGGGACCTTGTTCGCCGCGATCGCGACACCGAGGCCGGTGCCGCAGATCAGGATCGCGCGGTCGGCCTCGCCGTTCGCCACCAGACGGGCGGCGTCGACGGCGACGTGCGGGTAGGCGGTGTGACCGTCGGCGTCCACGCCCACGTCGACGACCGAGGCCACGCGGGGGTCCTTCGCGAGGTCGGCCTTGATGACTTCCTTGTAGTCGAAGCCGGCGTCGTCCGAACCGACGACGATGCGGAACTGCTGCTCACTCATGCGGATGTGCCTTTCGTGGTGGGGGTCAGGCGGGGACGGCGATGGTCGCCAGGACCGCGGCGGTGATGAGCGCGAAGGAGATCGCGCCGGCGTCCGGGGTGCCGACGGCGTCCTCGCCGTGGGTGCGGGCGCGGCCCATCCGGGGCAACAGATCGGCCGTGGCGTCCGCCGCGGTCTGTGCTGCGGCCGAGGCGGCCGACCAGGCGTCGACGAGTTCGTCGCCGGCGTCGACCCGGGCGGAGAAGACCTGGTCGAACGGCACGAGCGCGTCGACCATCGTCTTGTCGCCGGGGACGGCCCCGAATGCGAGGACGGCCTCGGTGGCGGCGTGCACCGCGCTCTGGACGGTGGCGGGCGTCGGACGGGACTCGTCCCCGAGGACGCGACCCAGGGCCTCCAGGGCGGCACCCCAGATCGCACCGGACGTCCCACCGGCCTTGTCGGACCAGGCGTCTCCGGCGATCGCGAGGACCGAACCGGCGCCGGCGCCACGGGCGGCGGCGTCCTGTGCCGCACGGTCGGCGGCGGTGGAGCCGCGCTGCATGCCGATGCCGTGGTCGCCGTCACCGGCGACGGCGTCGATGCGGCCGAGCTCGTCGGCGTGGTCGTCGATCGTGGCGCGGATCGCGGCGATCGCGCTCGCGACGCGGACTGCTGCGGCCTGGGACTCCTCGGTGCCGGGCGTCACGGGCACGACCACGCCGGCTTCGAGGACCTCGACCGGCACCGGCTGCTGCGGGACGGCGCCGCCCTTGCGGTAGGCGGGGGCATCGGCCGGTGCTGCCCAGAGCTGTTCGAGTTCGTCGTCGAGCCAGAACAGGGTGAGCGAGACGCCCGCCATGTCGAAGCTCGTGACGAGTTCGCCGACCTCGGGCTCGACGACGACGATGCCGGCGTCGGTGAGCTTCCGCTGGACGGCGCCGAAGACGACGAAGAGCTCCTCGTACTTGACCGAGCCGAGGCCGTTGAGGATCGGGACGACGCGGGGGGTGGCGGGTGCTGTTGCGGTGTCTGGTGCGGTGCCGGTGCCGGTGCCGGTGCCGGTGCCGGTCCCGGTGCCGGTGCCGGTCCCGGTGCCGGTGCCGTCGGGTCGCTCGGTGAGGAGTTTGTCGACGAGCAGGTCGGCCAGGCCGTCCGCGGTGGGGACGTCGGCCTCGGCGATGCCGCGTTCGCCGTGGATGCCCATGCCGATGGCCATGCGCCCCTCGGGGACGGTGAAGAGCGGCTCGTCGGCGCCGGGCAGGGAGCAGCCCGAGAACGCGACCCCGAAGCTGCGGGTGCGGTCGTTGGCCCGGGCCGCGATCGCGGTGACCGCGTCGAGGTCGTCGCCGCGTTCCGCGGCCGCGCCGGCCACCTTGAACACGCAGAGGTCCCCTGCGATGCCGCGGCGCTTGTGTGCCTGGTCGGCGGGCGCGGACGCGACGTCGTCGGTCACGCGGACCGTCCGGACGTCGATGCCCTGTGCCTCGAGTGCCCGTGCCGCCGCGTCGAAGTTGAGGACGTCACCCGCGTAGTTGCCGTAGCTCAGCAGCACGCCGCCGCCGTGCTCGGACGCCTTCGCGACCGCGGTGACCTGCTGGGCGCTCGGGCTGGCGAACAGGTTGCCCATCGCGGCACCGGCCGCCAGGCCGTGCCCGACGAGGCCGCCGAAGGCCGGGTAGTGGCCGGAGCCACCGCCGACGACGAGCGCGACGGTGCCCTCGGGGCTGGTGGTCGAGCGGGCGACCCCGCCGTGCACCTTGCGCACCCGGGCGTGGTTGGCGGCGACGAAGCCGTCGACCATCTCGTCGGCGAAGTCCGCCGGGTCGTTGAACAGGCGGGTCATGCGCCGGCCTCCTTCGCGATGGCGGTCGGTCCGTCCGTGGCCGCGACCGCGGTGTCGGCTCCGGACGCCGCGGCGGCCACTTCGTTGCGCTTCGTGTTCCGGCCGAGCACGAACATCAGCACGCTCGACAGCACCATGAAGAAGCCGACGATGAACATCGGGACCTGGTACCCGCCGGTCCACTCGCTGACCGCGCCCGTGATGTACGGGGCGGCGAACCCACCGAGGTTGCCGACGGTGTTGATGAGGGCGACCCCCGCGGCTGCGGCGGCACCGGTCAGGAACTGCGTGGGGACCGTCCAGAAGTTCGGCAGGGCCGCGAAGATCGCACACGCGGTGATCGCGATGACCGCGACGGTGGCGGCAGGACTGTTCATGTAGAGCGCGACCGGGATGCTCAGGCCACCGACCAGGGCCGGGACGGCGATGTGCCAGACCCGGACGCCACGGCGGAAGGCGTCACGCGACCAGAAGTACAGGACGACCGCGGCCGGCACGTACGGGATGGCCGTGATGAGGCCCTTCTGGAACAGGTCGAACGTGGTGCCGAACTGCTCCTGGAAGCCGTCGATGATCGTCGGCAGGAAGAAGCTGAGTGCGTAGAGGCCGTAGATGAAGCCGAAGTACACCGCGGCGAGCATCCAGACGCGGCCGGAGCCGAAGGCCGCACGCAGGCCGCCCTTGCCGTGACCGGCGCCGCCGCCCTTCGCGGCACTCTCGGCAGCGAGCGTCGTCTCCAGCCAGACCTTCTCGTCCTCGTCGAGCCACTTCGCCTGCGACGGCTTGTCCTTGAGCACGAAGAGGCACAGGACGCCGACGATGATCGCCGGGATCGAGACGCAGAGGAACATGAAGCGCCAGCCGGCCAGGCTGCCGAGGATCCCCTCGTGGGTCATCAGCCAGCCGGCGAGCGGGGAACCGATGACGCTCGTGAGCGGCTGCGCCAGGTAGAACAGCGCGAGCATCTTGCCGCGGTGCCGTGCGGGGACCCAGGTCGACAGGAACAGGATCGCGCCGGGGAAGAAGCCGGCCTCGGCGATGCCGAGCAGGAAGCGCAGGCCGACGAGCTGCGGGTAGTTCTGCACCCACGTGAAGAGCAGGGACACGATGCCCCACGTGATCATGATGCGGGCGAGCCAGATCCGGGCACCGAACTTGTGCAGCGCCAGGTTGGACGGCACCTCGAGCACGAGGTAGCCGATGAAGAACACACCGGACGCGAAGCCGAACTGGGCAGCGGTCAGGCCGAGGTCGGCCTCCATGCCGTTGGGGGCGGCGAAGGAGATCGCGGTGCGGTCGAGGAAGTTGATGAAGAACATCAGTGCCACGAACGGCACGATGCGGATCGCGATCTTGCGGATGGCCGTCTTCTCGACGACCGAGGTGGGGATGCCTCGCGTGGCGGGGATGTCCACGATGACTCCTGCTCGGTGGGGGTGGTACGACTCCCGTCCTGGCGGCTGCGCCGGGATGGTCCGTGCTGCTGCGCGGATCGGGAGCGGGCGCATCGGTGCGCCTGATCCAGTGTGCGTCTCGGTCGGCCAACTTGTCAACCGGTTGACCATTTCGCGCGCGCTGCTGCCTTCTTCGCGACGCTGGTCGCCTCGGCGCTGCTCCCGCCGCAACCGGTTGACCGACCGGTACGCTCACTCCATGCCCGCGTTCAGCCCGGACGACCCCCTCAACATCCGACTCGAGCTCGAGTCCGTGCCCGTCGGGTCCCCCGCCTCGGTGGTCGCCCGACAGCTCGTCTCGCTGCTCACCGCCGGCGAGCTGGCCCCCGGCTCACGGCTGCCCTCGGAGCGGATCCTGTCCGAGCGGCTCGGCGTCGGACGCTCGGCCGTCCGTGAGGCCCTCGCCGCCCTCGAGATCCTGGGCATCGTGCAGATCCGCCCCGGCTCGGGCACCTACCTGCGCGGAGGCACCTCGGACCTGCTCCCGACAACCCTGTCGTGGGGGCTCATGCTCGCGTCGAACCGCACCCGCGAGCTGCTCGAGATCCGGTCCTCGCTGGAGCGCACGGCCGCGATCCTCGCCGCACAGCGCGCCACCGACGAGCAGATCACCGAACTCGGCGAGTACCTGGTCCGGCAGGAGGCGACGCTCGACGACCCGCAGGCCTTCATCGACGCCGACGTCCGGTTCCACGTCCTGCTGGCGCGGGCGTCGGGCAACGACGTGCTCGCCGACCTGCTGCAGAGCCTGCGCTCGATGCTGAGCGTCTGGGTCGCGCGGCGCGTGCAGACCCGGCAGGCGACCGAGGCCGCGTTCCACGAGCACCGCGCCGTCTTCGAGGCCTTGCGCGCCCGCGACGTCTCCGCCGTGCAGCGCGCGATGGACGCGCACATGGCCACGGCGAGCGCGCGCATCGAGCACGCCGAGCCGCTGCCCGCCGACGAGTAGCGGGGCGCGCGCACGTGCTCGTGCGCGCGCGCTTCGTGAGCAGGAATGGTCGGGTCCGTCGAGCCGACCCGACATCTTCTGCTCACGATCGGGGCGGACGGGAGGCCCGGGGCGCGCCCGCCCTGCACCGTGCGGTGTTGCCGGGTCGGCAACACCGCTTGGGTCCGGCCCGGCAGGTGCGCTGGAGTACGTGCATGCACACCCACCACGACGGCTCCGCCGCCGGATCTGCCACCGATGCCACCGCCGCACCGTCCGCCCGGGAGTGGTGGGAGGCCCGCTACGCCGAGCGCGACGGCATATGGTCAGGCCGGGTGAACGCCGTGCTCGCCTCGGTGACCTGGGGGCTGCCGGTGGGGCGGGCGCTCGACCTCGGCTGCGGCGAGGGCGGCGACGTGGTGTGGCTCGCCGAGCAGGGGTGGGACGTGACGGGCATCGACCTGTCCGTGACGGCGCTCCAGCGCGGTTCGCGGGCCGCCGTCGCCGCCGGGGTCCAGGAGCAGACGGCGTTCGTCGCCGCGGACCTCGCCCGGTGGGACACCGCCGCGCGGTTCGACCTGGTGACGGCCTCGTTCCTGCAGTCGTGGCCGGTGGAGATCCCCCGAGCCGACATCCTGCATCGGGCCGCCGGCTTCGTCGCCGCCGGTGGGCACCTGCTCGTCACCGCGCACGCCGCTCCGCCGCACGACGACCTGCCGCCCGAGCTGCGGGAGTACCGGTTCCCCGCGCCGGCCGACGACCTCGCCGCCCTGCAGCTCGACGACCGGTGGGACGTCCTGGTCGCCGAGGTCCGGCCGCGCACTGCGACGACGCCGGAGGGTGATCCGCACGAGGTGCTCGACAGCGTCGTGCTCGCCCGGCTGACGCGCGGGTAGCGTCGGTGGCGTGAGCACCGACGACGGCATCCGCGGACTCGTCGTGGACGGCGTCGAGGTCGCCGTCGAACGCAGCGGCGCCGGCACGATCGCCACGTCGTCCCCTCGTCCGTACCTGCACCCGGTCCGGACCCTCGGTGGCACCGTCGTCAGCGCGCACCACCCCGGCGACCACGACTGGCACTGCGGTGTCGGCGTCGCAATCCCGGACGTCGACGGCGTGAACTGCTGGGGTGGCCGGACCTACGTCGAGGGGCTCGGCTACGTGTGGCGTGACGACCACGGCTCGGTCGAGCTGGTGCACGCGGCGCAGCACGACACGACGTCCGCCGAGGAGCTCGTCTGGCAGGGCCCGGACCGCACGGTGGTCCTGCGCGAGGACCGCACCCTTCGCTGGCGCGCCGTCACCAGCGGGTGGGAACTGTCCTGGTCGTCGTCGTTCCGGGCCCCCGGTGACTCCCCCGTGCACCTCGGCGGTCCGGGCAGCAACGGCCGGACCGGAGCGGGCTACGGCGGCTTCTTCTGGCGGTTCCCCGAGTGCACGGGAGTGGTCATCCGGACCGCCGATGCCGAGGGCGAGGCCGCCGTGCACGGCTCGGCCGCACCCTGGATCACCTGGTCGGCGGTGTTCGACGGCGGCCCGGCGACGATCCGCGTCGAGGCCGTCGACCACCACGACCCCTGGTTCGTCCGCGCCGAGGAGTACCCCGCGATCGGCTCGGCACTGGCGTGGGACTCCCCCGCCGTCGTGCAGCCCGGCGCTCCGCTGGTCCGCTCGTTCCGCGCGACGATCACCGACGGCGGTACGCTCGCCGGATGAGCACCGGGGACTGGGAAGCACGCGTCGCGGCGCTGTGGGACGACGAGACGATCGACGATCAGCAGCGGATCGAGCGGATGCGCGACCTCGCCGCCGGCGCTCCGCACCCCGCACTCGGCGCGTTCGAGCTCGGCGGCGCCTTCGACTCGGGCGGCCACGAGGCCGAGGCCGACGTGCAGTACGCCGCCGCGACCACGGCCGGCCTGGACACGGTCGACCCGGACCGCGCCGCCAGGATGGTCGTCCAGCACGCCTCGACGCTGCGGAACCTCGGCCGGATCGACGCGGCCATCGCGATGCTCCGCGACGCGCCGGAGCACTCCGCCACCGGGGCGGCACCCAAGGTGTTCCTCGCGCTCGCCCTGCACAGCGCGGGACGCTCCGCCGAGGCACTGCGCGTCGCGATCGAGGCCGTCGAGCCGACGCTCCCCCGGTACCACCGGTCCGTCCGTGCCTACGCTGCGGCCCTCACCGAGGACTGACGCGCGTCAAGCGTTCCGGCGCTGCAGCGCGTCCGCAGCCTTGCCGAGCAGCCAGTTCACGGCCCAGCCCAGCACGCCGATCACGGGCAGCGCGAGGATGACCACCGTCCACAGCACCTTGACCACCTGCGTCCGGCGACGATCGTGCCAGACCTGCACCAGCGCCACGGCCTCGAGCGCCAGCAGCACGAGGAGCACCACGGCGTGTGCTCCCGACACGTTCGTCAACACGAGCGGTCCTCTCCGAGGCGACGGTCGTCACCCGCATGGATGAGAGTAGGGGCTGCCCGGACTCGTCCGCGTCATCCGTCCGACTGACCGCGCGGTCGGTCTGGCGATCACGCTGGCAGGTCAGGCGATCGCGACCTCGCCCCGCGCGAGCAGGTCACGGGCCCGACCGGCGTCGGCAGCCGGTGGCCGGCCGTGCAGGGCGCGGTAGTCGCGCGAGAAGTGCGAGGCGCTCCGGTACCCCACCGCGACAGCAGCCTGGGCGGCGGTGTCACCGAGCACGATCATCCGCCGCCGGGCCTCCCCGAGCCGCAGCCGCCGCAGGTACTGCACCGGGCTCATCCCGGTGACCTGCCGGAAGCGCGCGAACAGCGTCGACTCGCTCGTCCGGACCGCCGCGGCCAGGCCCGCCACCGACCACGGGTCCGCCAACCGCTCGGTGAGCAGGGCGGTGGCCGCTGCGACGACGTCGCCGTCGCGGTTCCCGATCGCGGCCAGGATGCGCGGTGCCTGGTCGGTCTGCAGCAGGCGGAGCACGACCTCGCGGGTGACGAGCGGGGCGAGGACCGTCATGTCCTCCGGAGCATCGAGCAGTCCGACGAGTCGTGCGAACGCGTCCGCCAGCGCTGGTGTCCAGCTGCCCAGTCGTGCCGGCGGCGCCTCGTCCTGGTGGGGGCGGGACATCGCCGTCGCGACCTCGGCCACCACCGCGGGGTCGAGCTGCCAGACGACCGCGACGAACCCCGCGGGTGGTTCGACCTCGACCACCCCGGCGATCACGGGCAGGTCGACCGGCGTGATGATGAAGCGCTCCCGACCCCAGAGCTGGTCATCATCCCCCACTATCGAGCGCTTCCGCCCAGCGAGCACCACCGACACCGACGGCGTGTAGCGCTGGTACCCGAGGTCGGTCGGACGGTCCACCCGGGCCAGGCGGAGGCCGATCCGTCCGGCGCGCTCCGTGTCGTCCAGGTGGGCGAGGACGCTCTGCAGCGCACGGTCCAGCCGGTCCGAGGTGACGTCGTCCATGTGCCCATTCTGTCGAGGCATCCGGCGCGAGGGGTGCCCGTGCAGGATCCGGCAAGCACTCCGGAGTCCTGGGCAATCACCGCCGGGTCCGTCGGACCGAGCATCGGAGCATGCAGACCAACGAAGCACTCCTCGACTCCCTGACCACCGACGACCGACTGGCCGGCCGCACCGCACTGGTCACCGGCGCCTCGAGCGGCATCGGTGAAGCCGTCGCCCGTGTCCTCGCCGCCTCCGGCGCCACCGTCGCCGTCGCCGGCCGCGACCCCGAGCGGACGCAGGCCGTGGTGGACGCCATCACCGTGTCCGGAGGAACCGCCGTGGCCGTGGTCGGCGACCTGAACACCCATCCCGATGCGGTCCGCGACCTCGCCACCCGCGCCACCGAGGCCCTCGGCGGCCGGGTCGACGTCCTCGTCAACAACGCCGGCGTCTACCCGGTCGGCCCCACCGCACTGCTCGCCGACGACGACGCCGAAGCCCTCTGGGCCACGAACGTCCGTGCGCCCCACGTGCTGGTCGGAGCGCTGGCGCCCGCGATGGTCGAACGCGGCTCGGGCGTCGTCGTGAACATCGGCTCGTGGATGTCCCGCGTCGGCGTCCCGTTCACGGCGCTCTACCCGGCGACGAAGGCCGCGGTCGAGCAGCTGACCCGCGCCTGGGCAGCCGAGTTCGGACCGCACGGCGTCCGGGTGTCGACCGTGTCGCCCGGGGCCACCGCGACGCCGGGCAACGCGGAATCGCACGACGTCCTCGCGCAGATGACGGCGGGCACCCCGGCCGGCGCACCCGTCCGACCGGTCGACGTCGCGTTCGCCGTGCGCTGGCTGGCCTCCGACGAGGCGACCTTCGTGCACGGCGCCACGATCGACGTGGACGGCGGCCTCGCCGCGACCCGCCTCGGCTGAGCGCGCCCACCACGAGCGGGCGGAACACCCGGGTCGGCTCGCGGAGGCACCCCGGCATTTCGCCCGCTCGGCAGCGCCAGCCGACGCGCACGAACCCCCACCACCACGAACGGGCGAAATGCCCCGGTCCTCTCGCGGAACCACCTCGGCATTCCGCCCGCTCGGCAGCGCCAGCCGACGCGAGCGAACCCCCACCACCGCGAACGGGCGGAACACCGGGGTCGGCACGTGGAGGCACCTCGGCATTCCGCCCGCTCGGCGTGAGTCGGTCAGCCGGGGCATCGGATCCGCGAGTGGTCACGACGCACCGCTGGCAGGTGGTCGTGCGGTCACGGACCGTCGCGCGGGAGCCCTCCAGGCGACGGGGCGCGACCGCTCGGCGGACGGCGTCGGCGGGGCGGCGTGCGACGGATCGTGACCGCTCGGCGGACGGCGTGGGCGCGGCGGTGGGCGCGACCACGGCACGGTCGGGAGGCGCGGTGCGGGCTGGCACCGGGCCTCCCGTCAGGCGGTGTGGTCGCCGACCACCCGTGGGACCGGCAGCGAGTCGCTGGTCGTGCGGAGGGACTCCTGGCGGATCTCGAGCTGCGAGACGGCGAGCGCCGCCAGGTCACGGAGGTTGGCGAGGTCGTCCTCGGTGGCCTGCCGCGGGCGGGTGTCGAGCACGGCGAGCGTGCCGATCGGCGAGCCGTCGTGCTTGACGAGCGGAACGCTGACGTAGAAGCGGATGCCGAGCGGACCGGTGACCAGGGGGCTGTTCCGCATCTCGGGGTGCGCGGAGCCGTCCGGGATCACGACGGGGACGGGGACCGGGGCGAAGCCGTTGCGGAAGCTGATGCTGCGGGCTGCCTCGTCGACGCCCTCGGCGATGTACGACTGGGACCACTCGCGGTCCTCGTCGAGGACCTCGACCAGGGCGATCGGTGCGTCGAAGAGCCGGGCCGCCATCGCCGTGGTGCGCTGCAGCGACTCGTCGGGCAGGGTGTCGAGGGTCGCCGGGCGGTCCGTCTCGGAGCGCGTCGGTACCGGTGCCGTCTCGTCGGTCGGCTCGACCACGTGGTCGGCCGTGGCGGTCTCGGCGATCACGACGTCGCGGAGCATCGTGACCAGCTCGGCGCCGAGCGGACGGGCTGCGGGGTCCTGCGCGGTCATGGCACGGAGCAGGTGCTTCCAGTGCTCGGGCAGGGGCTCGGGGACCACGGGATCGCGGGACAGCCGGGCGACGGCGGACTCGACGAGGGAGCCCGGGAACTCGCGGCGGCGCGTGAAGCACTGCAGCAGCACGAGGCCGAGCGAGTACACGTCGCTCGGCGGGCCGACCTCGCCGCCGCGCGCCTGCTCGGGGCTGAGGTAGGCGGCGGTGCCGGTGGTCACACCGTCGGCGGTCAGGCGTTCGACACCGGCAGCGAGCGCGATGCCGAAGTCGGTCAGACGCGCGCGGGCCCGGTCAGAACCGTTGCCGTAGTCGACGAGCAGGATGTTCGACGGCTTGATGTCGCGGTGCACGACGCCGTGGGCGTGGATGTAGTCGAGGGCCTCGGCCATGTCGTAGCCGATCTCGGCGATGTGCCGCGAGGCGAGCGGGCCGACGGCCAGGCGCTCCTCGAGGTCCTGCCCGACGACGAGCGACATCACGATGTAGCGCTGCTGGGTACCGTCCTGCCCGGTGACGACTCCGGCGTCGAGCAGGCTGACGAGGTTGTGGTGCTCGAGCGACGCCAGCACGCCGAGTTCGGCCTCTTGCCGGGCGATGTCGACGATGCCCGCGTGGAAGAGCTTGATCGCGACCGGGCGGTGCAGGCTCTCGTCCACACCCCGGTAGACGACGGACATGCCGCCCTGGCCGATCGCTTGCTCCACGCGGTACCGACCGTCGAGCAGCGGCGCGCTCGCGTCGTGGTCTTCCGTCGGGATCATCCAACCCTCGTTCTCGGCTCCGGCACCAACGATGCATCTTCGCATCCCGACGGGTATCTCGGTGACGGGCGACGTTTCGCGGCTGAACGCGCCGTCGTGCGGCTTGCGAGACACCCGTGTTCGCGGGTCGAACACGCGCAGAACGCGGTTCAGCCTGCGAACACCGGTGTCTTGCGGGTACACCCCTTCAGCGACGCATCGCGACCGTGCTCACGCGGAGATCCTCGAAGGTGCTGGTGAAGCCGGAGCCCCCGAGCGAGATGAGCCCGACGCGGGGTGCACTGCCGAGGTCCGCCGTCCAGGTCCCGCCCCGGACGAAGTGCCGCCCGTCCAGGCTCGTGTAGGCCGTGTACCGGTCCTCACCCCGGACCTGGCGGTGGACGATGCGGAGCGTGGTGGTGTCCCCGACCGGACCGACGACCATGTTCCCGTAGCTCGGCGCCCCGGCCGGTTGCCCGGACACCTGCTTGCCGAACTCCGTCTGGCGCGTGTTGAAGATCGAGTTCGAGGTGAGGCGGACGTAGTTGCCGTCGTCACCCCACACGATCAGGCCGCCCTGCACGTAGTTCAGACCGTCGCCGGTGGCCGGAGTGTCCACCCCGACCGTGGTCTGGAGCACGTAGTCCCCACGGGGTGCCGGTTCGGACAGCACCGATGCGAGCGGCGTCGCCGGCGGGTGGATGTCGGCGTCCTGCGTCTGCCAGCGGAACGTCCCGTCGGCGACGGTCCACGTGGACGGGTCGGGCTCACGCGCCCAGGCGAGCTGGGCCGGCAGCGCTCCGGGCGCCGCCCCCGGCAGCGCGGCACCGTCGAACGAGGTCGACAGTGCCCGGATCGTCCGCCCCGGCACGTCGACGGGAGCGGTCGACGCCCGGTACGTCGGCCGTTGTCCCGGCTGCGCGACCGGCCCCGGCTGCACCGTGTCGGACGGCCCGGCCCCACCGCGGACGACCGGCCAGCCGCCCTGCCAGTCGAGCGGGTCGATCAGCGCCGGCCGCTTCGTGTAGGTCGGCTGCCCCGCGTAGTACGGGTCGTTCCGGTCGGCCGCGTGGTAGATGATCCAGTCCTGGCCGGCGAAGTCGGTGACCACGGTGTTGTGGCCGGTCCCGACCCACCGGTTGCCGTTCTGCGCGAGCAGGGGCGTGCCGCCGACCCGGGTGCTCGTGATCGCCACACCGTCGCGGTCCGTGAAGGGTCCGAGGGGGCTGCGCGACCGGGCGACGAAGACGCCGTAGCCGGTCAGGGCGCCGTTGCAGCAGTTCGTCGCGGAGCCCATGAAGTACCACCAGCCGCCGTGCCGCATCAGGTACGCGCCCTCGTAGCGGTTGTCGATCGCGATCTGCCGCTCGGTCGACGGGTCGGAGCGCAGGCCGTCGGCGCTGAGGCGTCGGACGTTCACGCCGCCGAAGTAGCTGCCGAAGTACAGGTAGGTCGTGCCCTTGTCGGTGATGACCTCGGGGTCGAACGCCCACCGTGCTCCGTCGCCGTTCGGTGCGGTCTGCGGTGCCACGACCGGGCCGCCGGAGTCCTTCCACGGCCCCGTCGGGCTCGAGCTCGTCGCCACCCCGACCGCTGAGCCGCCGCCGCTCGGTCCCGTCGCCGACGGGGTGTCCGAAGCCGCGTAGTACAGGTACCAGGTGCCGGCCCGGCCACGGTCCCCGGCACGGTACACGACGTCCGGCGCCCAGATCCCGTTCGCGTCGCCCACCCAGGAGGGCTTCGTTGGGAACGCGTCGTTCACGTAGGTCCAGTGGGTGAGGTCGGTCGACCGGTACGTGGGCACCGCGTGCTGCACCAGGGACCCGTCCGGGTTCTGCTCCGTCGCGGTGAGCGCGTCGGTGGTGCAGTACAGGTACCAGTTGCGGTCGCGTCCGGCTCCGTGGATCACGGTCGGGTCCGCGCAGCTCGCCGCCGTCTGCCCGTCCGGCAGGCTGAGCGCGACCGGGTTCTGGTGGCTGGGTGCCGCGCGGCCGTGCCGGCTGGCGGCACTCGACGCCGCGGTCGTGGTGGTGGTCGCCCGGGTGGTCCCGACCGGCACCGCGGACGCATCCGCTGGTCCGGCCTGGAGGCCCGTGGTCGCGACGCCGAGGAACGTCACGACGGCGAGGAGTGCGGTGGACGATCGGCGCATGCCTGACCTGCTCTCGTCGTTGAGGGAGGTGCTGCTGGAGGGACTGCGGGTGTCGACGGGCGACGTGCGCGAGCGTACGCTCGGCTCGACGAAGGAGTCATGCCATGCCCGCGAGGTTCGTCTACTGGATCAACGTCTCGGTCGACGGGTTCGTCGAACGGGCCCCCGGCGAGCACGACGGCCTGGACGGGCCCGACTGGATCCGGATCGACGAGCCGCTGCACCGCGAGTTCAACGCCCGCGCCGCGGCGATGACCCTGTCCGTCGAGGGCCGGGTGGTCCGCGACATGATGGACCCGTTCTGGCCCGACGCCCGGCACGACGAGTCGATGCCGCAGTACCTGCGCGAGTACGGCGAGATCTGGACCGCGCAGCCGAAGGTCCTGGTGTCCCGCACCCGGACGACCGCCGACCACGACACCCGGGTCATCGGTGGCGACGGCGACGCGATCGCCGAGCTGGCCGCGATCCGTGCCTCCGGCGACGGCGCCATCGGCGTGGGCGGACCGAGCATCGCGAGTCAGCTGCTCGATGCCGGGCTGCTCGACGAGGTCATGCTCTTCACGCACCCGTCGGTGCTCGGCGCCGGCCGCCCGTTGTTCGATCCGCCGCGCTCGGGGCACCGCCCGCTCGTGCAGCTCGACCTGCTCGAACAGCAGCGCTACGACAACGGCGTCACCCTGCACCGGTACGACGTCCGGCGGTCCTGAGCGCTCGGGGGGTCAGTCCTCGACGGGCTCTGCGCCGATCACGCGGACGTTCCAGGCGCTGTCCCGGTCGCTGTCGAACCCGTTGAAGGAGACGCTGTCGACGTCGGCACGCCAGGTTCGCCGCAGGTCGATGCGTTGCTCTCCGTCGCCGCAGGGCATCGCCTCGGTGATGTGGTTCCGAGAGGTGCCACCGGAGACGATCATGACGGAACCGCTCATGTGCCCGTCACCGAAGCACGAGAACTCGAGGTGGTCGACCGTTTTCGGGTGCGCGAACGTGATCGTGACACCACGGTCGATCTCGTCGTCGTTCCCCGTCGCGCTCTGCCCGGCGGATTCCGGGGCGTACATCGCCCCGAGATCCCGGTCCGAGTGCGTGGCCATCTGCCGCTTCTCCCAGGCGGACAGCGCTGCCTCGTCGACAGGCGGCGGACCGGCGCAGCCGGCCAGCAGGACCACGCCCGCGATCGCGGGCAGGAGCAGGGCGGGGACGGAACGCACGCTGTGAGCCTAGTGACGCCGTGGACCCGCACCGCGGAACGACGGGAGGCGCGGTGCCAGCTGGCACCGCGCCTCCCGGCCGTGGGGTGGTCGCGTCAGACGTCGCGACGGCGCGCGAGCGTCAGGGCGAGGCCACCCACGACGAGCACCTCGGCGGCGAGGACGCCGAAGCCGCCCCAGCCGTTCAGCACGACTCCGCTGTTGTCGGCGGCGCTCGCGCCGTCGTACGAGTAGGCGTAGAGCTGTCCACCGGCCGAGTCGGGCAGGAACGACATGATGTCCATCGGCCAGTCGACCTTCATCAGCCCGGCCATCAGGCCCAGGACCACCGGCAGGACCAACAGGATGCCGAGCGTGATCGCGATGCCACCGGCGCTCGAACGGACGAGCAGACCGATGCCGTAGGCGAGGAGCGCCAGCAGGGTGAGGAAGACCGACGAACCGAGGATCGGCAGGAACACCGAGGGGTCACCGATCTCCGGCTCGACTCCGTTGCCGGCCAGCAGCGGGAGCGAGATGAGGACGCCGATCCAGGTGGCGACGGCGCTGACCACGAAGGTGGTGAGGGCGAGGACGGTGGCCTTCGCCAGGATCACGCCGGAGCGGCGGGGGTCGGCGGTGAACGTCGAGCGGACCTGGCCCGTGCCGTACTCACCGGTGATGATGAGGACGCCGAGCACCCCGACGACGAGCGACGAGAGCAGGACGCCGACCGTGTTGACGTTCACGACGGTGCCGTTGGCGATGTCCGTCGGCAGGTCCTGCCCGCCGCTGTTCGTGTTCGCTCCGACCAGCGCGGCCATGCCGATCGTGAGGACGACCAGGATCGCGTAGCACCAGAACGTGGACCGGATGCTCCGCAGCTTGATCCACTCGCTCCGCACCAGGTGCGGGAACGACAGGCGGGTCGAGCCCGGCAAGCTCGTCGACGGCGTGGTGGGCGAGGTGGTGGCGCTCATCGGGTGCCCTCCGATCGGTACTCGACGTCGTCGCGGGTGAGGGCCATGTAGGCCTCTTCCAGGCTCGCGCCGGTCGGGGTGAGTTCGTGCAGGGGGACGCCGGCCTGTGCGGCGATGTTGCCGACCGTCGGTGCGTCGGGCCCGACGACGAGGAACGAGCCGTCCTCGCGCTGGGTGACCGCGGCGTTCGGGCCGATGGCGTTGAACAGGCCGTTCGGGTCCGGCGTGCGGACGATGACGCGGCTGACGGCGGCATCGGTGCCGGCAGCGGCGCCACCACCGGCGACGAACTCGGCGATCGGGGCGTCGGCGAGGACCTTGCCCCGGCCGAGCACGACCACGCGGTCGGCGGTCTGTGCCATCTCGCTCATCAGGTGGCTGGAGAGGAACACCGTGCGGCCGTCGGCGGCCATGCGGCGGGCGAGCTGACGCACCCACACGACACCGTCGGGGTCGAGGCCGTTGACGGGCTCGTCGAGGATCAGGGTCTTCGGGTCGCCGAGCAGTGCGGCAGCGATTCCCAGGCGCTGCCCCATGCCGAGCGAGAACCCGCCGACGCGCTTCTTCGCGACGGAGTCGAGGCCGGTCATGTCGATGACCTCGTGCACGCGGGACTTCGGGATGCCGTGGGTCGCCGCGAGCGAGAGCAGGTGGTTGTAGGCGCTGCGGCCCGAGTGCACGGCCTTCGCCTCGAGCAGGGCGCCGACCTGCCGGAGCGGGTCGCGGAAGCTCGTGTACGGCTGGCCGTTCACGGTGGCGCTGCCCGACGTGGGCCGGTCGAGCCCCATGATCATGCGCATCGTGGTGGACTTCCCGGCGCCGTTGGGCCCGAGGAAGCCGGTCACACTGCCGGGACGGACGACGAAGGAGACGTCGTCCACGGCGGTCTTCGGACCGTACTGTTTGGTGAGATGGCTGACTTCGATCACGGCCTCGACGCTACGGGAGGGGCCGTCGGCGCCGCGTCCGCCGTTGGGGGGAGATGGGTGCTCCCACAGGGTGACGCGGGGGGGGTGGCGCGGGCGCGGGTCGGCATCGGCGTCGCGCGGGTTTTCGCGCTGAGCGACAGTTCACGCGCGCGGCCGGCCGTGAGGTGTCGCTGGGCGCGAAAGGTCGGCGCGCCGTGCTCAGACGGGCTGGTGGGCCGGACGCTCATCCCCAGGGTCGCGAGCGAACGCGAGGCTCTCCTCGATAATCGACAGCACGACCGCGAGTTCCTCGACGTCGCGCGGTCCGTAGACCATGAACTCGGTCCCGTGGTCCTCGTACTGGTGCGGGATCGCCCAGCCGAGCTCGGTCAGTTCGGCTCCACGTGCGACCGGGAGGCAGAGGTGGACGGAGGTGTCCTCGACGCCGTGCAGGTGCACGGGCTCGAGTCGTCCGTCCGGCGCCAGTGACGTCCACGGGACGACGTGGTCGTGCTGATCGCGCAGGAACAACGCGCGTGACGACACCGGCGACACCTGGCTGTGCCCCTCTTCGACGCCGGGCAGCGCGACGGCACTCCCGACGAGCGCTCCCCACAGTTCCGGCGTCGCGCGGTCGGTGAGCTGCCGCTGGGGACCGGCGTCGGACACGGCGGGCCGTTCGCCGCGGCGGATGGACCTGATCACCGCTCGACGATACCCTCTCGGCCGGGTTGCGTCGCTCCTGTTCGGGCCCTCACGAGGAGGGGGAAGCGTCCGCGTCGACCTCGTACGCTTCGAACCGGTCGTCGGCGAGGATCGCGTCGATGAGCGACCGCGACCCGGCGACGATCGTCGAGTCCCAGTCGATCTCGGTGGCGAGCACCCACTCGTGCCCCTCGGGCCAGAGCATCTGCGGGGTGTGCCCGACATCGACGTACGTGCCCACGCGGGCGTCGTCCGTCCAGGACGGGTCGCTGAGCTGCGGCAGGGACATGGAGAGCAGGAAGCACTCGCGGGCCGGCCACGGGAAGCGCGGACCCGCGAGCGACTCCCGGAGCGCAGCCTGCTCCCGCCGGTGCTGCGCCTGGGCCCGGGCCATGTGCGCCTGCATCTCCACGCGCTCGGCCGCCGTCGGCTCGCCGCTCCCCTGCCACCCGAAGCCCAACGTCGACGCGTTCAGGTCGCCCCATCCGTCCCAGACCGCCCCGACCAGGTCGTCCGGCGTCGACGTCGCCTCGGCGAGGAGCCCGGTGAGCGCGGCGAGCTGTTTCGGCTCGTACCAGCCCTCTTCGGGCGGATGGACGACCCAGCCGTCCTCGAAGGGCAGGTCCGACTCGTCGTCCCGACCGCTGAGCGTCTGCCACGACACGAGCGGGTCGATCGTCCTACGGGTGCGCTCGGCGACGTCGGCCCAGCGCCACTCGGCCGACTCGAGGACCGGGTGCTCGTCGTACTCGTCCACGCTCGTACGGTCCTCGCGATCCGCACGGAGCGGGTGCAGGATCCGGGCGTACGCCTCGAACCCGGTGCCCGCGACGCCGCCGAACGTGGCGAACGCGCCGGCTCGGGCCAGCAACCAGTCGCCGCGCGTGACGTCCTTGATCAGTTCCACGTGCCGAGCCTAGGACTGACCGGGGCAGCCGTCAGGACGTCGTCCGGACCTCGAAACCGGGCAGGTCCGGCACCGGATCGGTCGCCAGCCGGGCGTGCGTCTCCACGTCGAACCGCTCCGAGCCGTACCGGAGCTTCTGCCGTTCGACGCCCTCCGCGCGGAACCCGGCGGTGGCGGCGACTCGACACGACGCGAGGTTGTTCGAGCGGTGTCCGAGTTCGAGGCGGAAGAGCCCGGCGTCGAACGCCCAGGTCGACACACTCGTCAACGCACGAGCGGCGAGCCCACGGCCGCGAGCACCGGCCGCCAGCCAGTAGTGTGCCCAGGCCGTAGCGTGCCGGAACTCGATCGCCGACAGCCCGACGTTCCCGACCGCGACTCCGTCCTCCACGATGGCCCAGTTCTTCGCCTGCTCGTCGAACCGCAGCGCGCCCCTGATGTGCGCGCGGGCATGCTCCTCGTCATCGAGCCCGACGTCCGGGAACTGCGTCGCGAGGTCCGGGTTCGACCGACTGGCGACGAAGAGCGCAGCCGCGTCGTCGAGCGACCACGGGCGCAGTACGACGACCATGTGTGGTCTCCCCGACCGTCAGCCGGCAGCGGGCCCGGCCTGCGGGCGGGGTGCGCGGAGGCCGGGAAACTCGTCGTCGCGCCACTCGCCTTCGGCGCGCGTGCCGTTGCTCACCGACTGCTCCTCGCGCTCCCGCAGCTCCACGCGGCGGATCTTGCCCGAGATGGTCTTCGGGAGCTCCGCGAACTCGACGCGGCGGACGCGCGCGGAGGCGGGGAGAGCCGTGCGTGCGTACTCCAGGACCTGCCTGGCGGTGTCGGCCGACGCCTCCCATCCGGTGGCCAACGTGACGTACGCCTTGACGACGTTGAGACGGGCGTCGTCGGGGGCCGGGACGACCGCGCTCTCGGCCACGGCCGGGTGCTCCAGCAGGGCGCTCTCCACCTCGAACGGCGACACCTTGTAGTCCGAGGACTTGAAGACGTCGTCGGTGCGGCCGATGAAGGTCAGCTCGCCGTCGGCGTCGCGGACGGCGATGTCGCCGGTGTGGAAGAAGCCGTCGCGCATCGACGAGGCGGTGCGGTCGGGGTCGCCGAGGTACTCGGCCATCAGGTTGACGGGCCGCTCGGTGAGGTCGAGGCAGACCTCGCCCTCGTCGCCCGGTTCGCCGGTGACGGGGTCGAGCAGCGTCACGGTCACACCGGGGAGCGGCTTGCCCATGGCGCCGGGCGTGACGGCGGCGCCCGGGGCGTTGCCGATGATCGCGGTGGTCTCGGTCTGCCCGTAGCCGTCGCGGATGGTGAGCCCCCACGCCGCCTCGACCCGGCCGATGACCTCGGGGTTGAGCGGCTCGCCGGCCGAGATGAGCTCACGGAGCGCGCGCGGCTTCACGCCGAGGTCGGACTGCAGCATCATCCGCCATGCGGTCGGCGGCGCACAGAACGTGTTGACCTCGGCCTGCTCGAGCTGCGCGAGGAGTGCGGCGGGGTCGAAGCGCGCGGTGTTGTGGATGAACACGGTTGCCTCCGCGATCCACGGCGCGAAGAAGCAGCTCCAGGCGTGCTTGCCCCACCCGGGCGAGCTGATCGTCAGGTGCACGTCACCGGGCCGGACGCCGAGCCAGTACATCGTGCTGAGGTGCCCGACCGGGTACGACGTCTGGGTGTGCACGACCATCTTCGGCTTCGACGTCGTGCCGGACGTGAAGTAGACCAGGCACGGGTCGGTCGTGCGGGTGACGACGTGGGGACGGACCTCGTCGGCGGGAGCGGGCTCACCCAGGTCGCTCGGGTACTCCGTCCACCCGTCAGCGGGACCGCCGATGACGATGCGTGTGAAGGACCCGCGGACGTCGTCGTACTTGTGCGTCTCGCTCCGGTTCGTGACGACGTGCGCCACCGAGCCCCGGTCGACGCGGTCCTGCAGGTCGGCGGTGTCGAGCATCGTCGACGTCGGCAGGATGACGGCACCGAGCTTGATCACGGCGAGCATGGTCTCCCAGAGCTCGAGCTGGTTGCCGAGCATGACGAGGACGTGGTCGCCCTGCTGGACGCCGAAGCCGTGCAGTCGCGCGGCGAGCCGATCGGACCGTGCGGCCATGTCGGCGTAGCTGAGCCGCTGCTCACGACCGTCCTCCTCGACGATCCAGAGCGCGGTGCGGCTGTTGTCGGTCGCGATGACGTCGAACCAGTCGGTCGCCCAGTTGAACGTGTCGCCGACGTCCGGCCAGCGGAACCCGGCGCGTGCCGCTTCCGGAGAGTCCGCGGCGAGGAGCTGGTCGCGGGCGGCACGGTACGCGGCGGTCGGGTTCACATCAGGCACGGACCGATCATGCCGCATCCGTCTCAGAGCCGATCGATCAGGCGAGTTCCCGGAGCCAGCGGTCGAGCCAGGGGATGATGCGCGAGAGGTCGTCCGCGTCGATCGCGTCACTCGCGGCCGCGCGTGCCGTCGGACTCGCGTTGAACGCCAACGCACTGGGGAGCGCCTGGAAGAGCGGGATGTCCGAGCGGCTGTCCCCGACGGCGCAGCAGCGTTCGATCGGTACATCGAGGTCACGAGCGAGCGCGAGCGCCCGGTCCCGCTTGTCGAACTCGTCGAAGTGCTCGGCGACGGTGCCGTCGTGGACGCCGCCGTGCTCGCCGACTCGGGGCCCGCCGTTCGGGACGAACCCGAACCGCCGCGCGAGGGAACGGGTCACGGGTTGCCACGCGAGCGACGCGAGCACGGGTTCGACGTCGTGGGCACGGCACCACGCGACGACGGTCTCGGTTCCGGGCAATACCGGCAGGCCGTCGAGCCACCGGTCGACCGTCGCGACGGACGTGCCACGCCACCCGCGTGCGTCGACCTCACTGACCTGCTGGTTGGTGAGATCGCCGGCGGCGTAGCGCGCTTCTGCATCGTCGAGCGCGTCCTGGTGCCCGAACCGGGCGGCCAGGAAACTGCTGCTGGAACCGGGGCTGACGAGGGTTCCGTCGACGTCGAAGAACACGATGCCGACGGTCACTGCTGACCGCTCCCCCGCACGACCGCCTCGAGCACCCGGATCGTCTCGTCGGTGTCGACGTGCAGGTGCGCCCCGATGCCGAGTGCACGTGCAGCCTCGATGTTCTCCGGCACGTCGTCCACGAAGAACACCTCGTCCGGGTCCGCCCCCAAGCGCTCGAGCGTGATCCGGAACGCCTCGGCGTCGGGCTTGTTCACACCGATCTCGTGGGAGTAGCAGATCGGGTCGAACACCGCCGAGAACCGGAAGCGCCGCTCCTCTTCCTCGCGAGCACCATCGCCAGAGTTCGACAGGATCGCGAGGCCGATGGTGCCGCGAAGTCCGGCGAGGAAGTCGTACAACGGCTGGTTCAGCGTTCCGCAGTACGCATCCCAGAAGTCGGCCCGCATGACGGCGAGCTGGTCGGCCCCGAGGTCGAGCGCTGTCCCGATCGCGCCCCAGTACCGGTCGACGACGCCGGTCTGACGGGAGGCGTCGGGCAGGTCCGCTGCGACGAGGCGTGCGGAGAAGTCGTCCGTCGTCATCCCGAGACGCTCGGCCCACCGCGCCCGGAAGTGCCCGGGCCAGGCGGCGTCATCGACGAGTTCGAGCACGCCGCCCACGTCGGACAGCAGCCACCGCACGACGGGCCCGGCAGCCCCGCCAGCTCCGTCCGTCCCGCCGCTCACAGCGATCCCCGCAGCTGCCGGATCATCTCGAGCTCGAGTTCGCTCGGATCGAGGACGTACGCCTCGGTCGCACCTGTCGGCTCGTAGCCACGTCGGGCGTAGAAGGCCTGCGCGCGGTTGTTCCCCTCGTGCACGTGCAGCCGAAGGGCTGATCCGTGCGCCGCCGCCCACACCTCGATCTCGTCGAGCAACGCATCGGCGACACCGGCGGTACGACCCCGGTGCGACGGTGCGACGTAGACGCCGACCAGGAGCGGCCCGACGCGGGGGCCGGGGACGAACACCCCCATCGTCCCGAGCCACCGGCCGTCCGCACCGATCGCGGCGAGGGTCGTCCCGCCGACGTCGTGCTCACGGCGGCCGCGTTGCCGCCAGTCACGCTCCTGCATCCGCTCCGCATCGGCGAGCCGCTCCCCGTACGCCTTCGGGGTGTCCCGGAGCATCTCCAGCCGCAGTGCCCGAACGGACTCCCAGTCGTCCTCCGTGGTCGGTCGGATCGTCGTTCCCCGCATGACCCGAGCCTAGGGGTGACAGGCCCGGAGAACTCGTTCCAATCCGACTGGCGGACGACGCCGAATCACCTGCAACGACCGGGAAACACCCGGAGCGCTCACCAGCCGCACATCGCTGGTTCTCCACCCCACCAAGGGTGTGTTCGGCGCGCACACAGCAACCGCGCCGAGCGCGACAACAGCAAAGGACTGATCACGATGCGTAAGAGCCTCAAGACCTCCATCACCCTCGCCACGACCGGTGCCCTCGTCCTCGGCGGTGCCGCGTTCGGGATCTCCTCCGCCCAGGCCGCCACCCCCGCGATCCACACGGTGTCGTCGTCGTCGTCGAAGATCCCCGCACCCGTCGCCTCGGTCCCCGAGGTCCTCGGTGGCTCCACCGCCGTGAAGCTCGACTCCGGCTTCACCGACGCCCTCACCGCCCTGAAGCTCACCCCCGGCGTCTC
>NZ_MJGT01000074.1:0-17204 GCF_001864975.1 Curtobacterium sp. MMLR14_002 | reverse complement strand
TCGCGAACCAGAACCGTCACCGGCCGGAAAGCGAACCACCTTCCCCGCCTGCACCATCCCCCGATCGGACGATGCCGACACCACCGCCCCGGCCGATCCCCCCACGGCCACCGGGCGGCGAAGCTGGACCCATGCCCGAGTCCCCCGCCATCGAGGTCCAGCACCTCGGCAAGCAGTACGCCACCGGCAAACGCGCCGTGGACGACGTCTCCTTCACGATCGAACGGGGCGAGACCTTCGCGCTCCTCGGCCCCAACGGTGCCGGCAAGTCCACGACGGTCGCGTTCTCCGACGGCACCCGCGCCGCCGCCTTCTCCGCCGCCGGCTTCCTGGTCATCGGCCTCGGCGCCACCCTGCGCCTCCGGGCTCCGCGACGCCCCGACGACGAGGACCAGGCGTGACCGGGGACCCCGTTCTGCAGCGCTCCTGACGGTTCTGGTTCACGATCCCCGAGGATCCTGAACCAGAACCGTCACCGCGCGGACACGAATCCGCGTCCCCCGCGCCGTGGACGCGACCACCGACGGAACGGGAGGCACGGTGCCTGCCCGCACCGTGCCTCCCGTCCGCTCCAGCGCGCGCCCTGCCATCGCGACGCGCGCCCGCTCAGGCCCCCGCGTCCGCCTCCTGCGACCGGACGCGGAGGACCCGCGCTGTGGGGGTCGACCCGCCGTTCGCGACCTCGAGCGAGCCCGAAGCGGCGTCCCACGCCACGGACCACGACCCGAGTGCCGTCGGGAACAGCGGCTCGACGACCACCGCCTGCCCGGCGAACGCCGGCAGCGGCAACGACACCGACGCCGACGCACCGGGCAGCGACCACACCGACAGGTACAGGTCGCCCGTGGTGGCGTGCAGGCCGAGTGCGGTCCAGGGGTCCTCCCAGGCGGGCAGCCCGAGGGGCCAGACCGGGACGGACGCCTCGACGACGTCCAGGACCTGCCGGTGCGCAGCGATCGCGTCACCGACCACCGCCCGCTGCGACGACGACATCTCGTTCAGGTACCCGGAAAGGTACATCCGCCCGAGCACCCCGTTCACGAGCGACAGCGTGAACAGCTCCGGGTCCATGGTCGGCGCCGGGTACGCCCAGTTCCCCGCCTGTTCGGGCAGCATCGCAGCGGGAGCGGCGGCGGCGATCGTGGCGGACAGCACCGGGTCCTGCTGGTCCGATGTCGACTGCATGTGCAGGCGCGAGAGCATGGCCCAATCGGCGCGCATCGCTCCCGAGGCGCAGTTCTCGATGAGCAGTGCCGGGTACCGCTCCTGCACCGCGTCGAGCCAGTCGAGCAGCGCACGCTCGTGCTCGAGCATCCCGGCGAACGGCCCGGTCATCGTGTTGTTGTCCATCTTGAAGAACGTCACGCCGAGCTCTCCGACGAGCCGGTCGACCACCGAGTCGAGGTGTGCGCGGGCCTCCGGCGAGCGCAGGTCGAGCAGGTGCCGCCCGTGCTCCGCGACCCGGACCCCGTGGTGCTCGACGAACGCGGACGACGGCAGGGTCGAGGCCAGCGGCGAGTGGATGCCGATGACCTCGGGTTCGAGCCAGAGGCCGGCCTGCATGCCACGCGCACGGATGTGGTCGATGACGGCCCCGAGCCCCGTCGGGAACCGTGACGCCGCTTCCTCCCACGCTCCGACGGTGTCCCACCAGTGTCCCTCGGCGTACCAGCCGGCATCGATGCAGAACAGGTCCGCTCCGGCGTCGGCGGCCGCGTCGATGAGCGGCAGGAGCTTCTCGGTCGTCGGATCGCCCATGAGCGTGTTCATGTAGTCGTTGAACACCAGGGGCAGGGCGCGGTCGGCCTCCCGCACGTGCCGGAACGCCCGACGCTGCCGGGTGAGCACCCCGAAGGCGTCGTCGATCGACCCGGCGATGCCGACGGACACCGGCACCGAGGTGAACGACTGCTCCGGCGTGACGACGGTGGTCCACTGGTGTTCCTGGTCGGTGGGGCCGCTCAACAGCAGGTACGCGTGCCGCCGGGTCTCGCCGAGCTCGTACAGCCACGGCCCGTTGTGCTCGACCTGCCAGACGAGCGCGTACGGAAGCGACACAGCGTCCTCCGCCCGCAGCACCCCGATCGGCAGCGCCTCACCGGTCGACCACGAGCCGCGGTTCTGCACGACGGCGCGGCTGCGGGGCGGGTGGTGCTGGGCCTCCCGGTCGATCGCCGCGAGCCCGATCGACCGCAGCGGATCGGTCCGCCACCGGCTCTCCGCTGCCCAGTCGTTGTCGGCGTGCACGAGGGAGAGCTCGTCGACGGTGGCGCCCGAGTCGGTCAGGAACGCCCCGGTCGCGAACGACGACACGGAGTCGACGACGTGCTCACCGTGCTCGGCCGACACCTCGGTCCACGTCTGGAACGCGGGCACGCCGGCGCGCGCCCGGAACACCGACTCGGCCTGGAGGCCCGTGGCCGCGTCCGCCTGCACGATCCGGAACCACAGGTCGGTCCCGTCGTCGTGCACGTGGTGCGACACGGGTCGCAGTCGCGCCCCGATCGTGGAGTCCACGTGCCGGAACCCGCCCGGGAACCGGCCGTGCCCGATCGTCGTCAGCTCCACGAGCGGCTGCGGGTCGTCCGGCCCGTCGGCGAGCGCTCCGCCGGCGAGCGCTCCGCCAGCCGACGCTCCGCCGGCCGGCACGAACGACACGAGCGCCGCGGGCTGGTCCGCACCGACCCGGAACCGTGCCGCGAACCCGTCGGTGACCCAGTCGACGAACGTCGGCCCGTCGCTCATCGCGCCCCGACCGGTGCGGGCTCGCTCGACACCCAGTCCCCGATCGTGTGGTCGTAGCAGGTGGTGTTGTCGATCTTCGTCCGGTCGAGCGGCGGCCCCGCGGTGATCCGGCGCTCGGTGCGCTCCGGGTCGGGGGCGGCCTCGGCGAGCAGCCGGGTGTAGTCGTGGTGCGGGTCGAGGATGACGGCGTCCGACGGACCCCGCTCGACGACCCGGCCGCGGTAGAGCACGAGGATCTCGTCGGAGAAGTGCCGCGCGGTCGCCAGGTCGTGCGTGATGTAGAGCACGGCGAGCTCGTCCTCGCGCTGCAGCCGGCCGAGCAGGTTGAGCACGCTCAGGCGGATCGAGACGTCGAGCATCGACACGGGTTCGTCGGCGATGAGCACCTGGGCGCCGGGGGCGAGTGCGCGGGCGATGGCGACGCGCTGCCGCTGCCCACCGGAGAGCTCGTGCGGCCGCCGTGACGCGAAGCCCTCGTCGAGGTTCACCCGGCCGAGCAGTTCCCGCACCTTGTCGGCGGTCTCGTCGGCGCCGCGGGCCCGGTGGTGCAGCTGCAGCGGCCGGGCGATGTGGTGCTCGATCGAGTGGAACGGGTTGAGCGAGGCGAACGGGTCCTGGAACACCATCTGCACGTGCCGCCGGTACATGCTGCCCTCGACGGGGGTGCCGTCCTCGAGCCGTACGTCGATCGAGCCGCGCGTCCTGGTCTCGAGCTTGGCGAGCATCCGCGCGATGGTGGACTTGCCCGAGCCGGACTCCCCCACCAGTGCCACGGTCCGGCCGGGCAGCAGGTCGAACGACACGTCGTCAACGGCCCGCAGGGTGGTGCGCTTCAGGCCCTTGCGGGTGTGGAAGTCCTTGCCGAGGTGGCTGACGGTCACACTGGTCATCGGTCCGTCTCCTGTGCTGCCTGGACCACGACGGCCCGGGTGTCGGTCTCGGGTTCGGCGCCGTCCTCGACCCCGGTGCGGATGAACGCGCCGCGGGCTCCGGACAGGCTCGGGAACGACTGCAGCAGCTTCCGCGTGTACGGGTGCTGCGGGTCGTGCTGGATCACGCTGGCTCGGTCGCACTCGACGACCTCGCCGCGGAGCATGATCGCGATCCGGTCGCTGATCTCGAGCAACAGCGGCAGGTCGTGCGTGATGAACACGACGGCGAACCCGAGCTCGTCGCGCAGTCGGACGATCTCGCGCAGGATCTCCCGCTGCACCACGACATCGAGCGCGGTGGTCGGCTCGTCCATGATCATGATCTGCGGTTCGAGCAGCATCGCCATCGCGATCATCACGCGCTGCCGCATGCCGCCGGACAGTTCGTGCGGGTACGCGGTGATGCGGGACGGGTCGACGCCGACGCGGCGCAGGGCGTCCTCGGCGACGGCCCGACGTTCCTTGCGGGGCATGCCCTTGCGGTGTTCGACCAGGGCGTCGTCGAGCTGGGCGCGGATCGTGGTGACCGGGTTGAGCGCGTTCATCGCCCCCTGGAACACCATCGACAGCTTCGACCACCGCACGGCCCGGAGCTGCTCGTGCGGCAGACCGAGCAGGTCGACGTCGGTGCCGTCGCGGTCGTGGAACGTGATGCTGCCCGACGTGACCTTCGCCGGCGGCCGGTGCAGCCGGGTGATGGCATAGGCCAGGGTCGTCTTGCCGCAGCCCGACTCCCCCGCGAGCCCGAGGATCTCGCCGGGCGCCAGGGTGAGCGAGACGTCCTTGACGGCGTGCACGGGGTGCTCGGTCTCGTAGACCACGTCGAGGTGGTCGATGGTCAGCACGGCCGGCCGGCGGCCGTCGCCCGTGACGTCGGAGGTGACCGGTCGTGCGGTGTCGGTGGCGCTCATCGGGCGACCCCCTTCGTGTCGTGACCGGCGGTGGCGACGCGGGTCGGGCCTCCCGAGCGGGCCGCACGCTTCGCACGACGGTCGCGCCGTCGCTGCGCACGCACGTTCGCGAGTCGCGGGTTGATGACCTCGTCGATCGAGAAGTTCACCAGGGACAGGCCCATGCCGAGCAGGGCGATGAGCAGGCCCGGCGGAACGAACCACCACCAGGCGCCGTTCGCCAGCGCGAAGCCGTTCTGGGCGTAGAAGAGCATGGTGCCGAGCGTCGAGGAGTTCGACGCCCCGAGCCCGAGGAACGACAGTCCCGCTTCCCCGAGGATCGCGGCGATCACCGCGAACACGAACTGCGACGCGAGCACCGGCAGCAGGTTCGGCAGGATCTCGACGGCGATGACCCGCCAGGGCCGTTCGCCGGCGACCCGGGCAGCGGACACGTAGTCGCGGTTGCGGATCGACATCGTCTGCGCCCGCAGCACCCGGGCGGACCCGGCCCACGACGTGATCGCCAGGACGACGGCGATGGTCCAGAGCCCGCGGGCTTCTCGCGGCACCAGGCCGGAGATGACGATGACGAGCGGCAGACCGGGGATGACGAGGAACACGTTCGAGAACAGCGAGAACGCCTCGTCCATGATCCCGCCCAGGTAGGCGCCGAGGATGCCGAAGAACGCGGAGAGCACCGTGGCGAGGACGCCGACGATCAGCCCGATCTGCAGGCTGCCCCGGGTGGCGAAGGCGAGCTGGGCCAGGACGTCCTGACCGGTCTGGGTGGTGCCGAGGACGTTCGAGCCGCTCGGTCCCTGCAGCCCGGTGTCGCGGATGGTGGTCGGGTCGCCGACGAGCAGCGGTCCGATCACCCCGAACAGCGTGACGCCGGCGACGAGCGCGATGCCCGTGACGAGCCAGGGGGTGAGCGTGGGGAGGAACCTGCGGATGCCGCCCTTCGACGCGCGCCGGGTGGCGATCGACGTGGTGCTGTCGGCCTCCTCGGTCAGCGCGCCGATGGTGGGCTCGGTCTCCTGCTGGATGTTGGTCATGGTCGTCTCCTCCCCTAGCTCCGGGCCCGCGTGCGCGGGTCGATCAGTCCGTACAGCAGGTCGACGACGAGGTTCGCGCCGAGGACCGCCAGGGTGATGAACAGGAAGATGCCCTGCATGAGCGCGTAGTCGTTGTTCGTCACGGCGGACAGCAGCTTCGACCCGATGCCCGGGTACGAGAACACCTGCTCGGTGACGACGGAGCCGGACACGATGAACCCGAGGGAGATCGCGAACCCGGCGACGGACGGCAGCACGGCGTTCCGGGCGGCGTAGTTCCGCAGGATCTTGCCGTCGGACAGGCCCTTCGCCTGCGCGGTGGTGATGTAGTCCTCGGACAGCGTCGACACCATCATGTTGCGCATGCCGAGCAGCCAGCCGCCGAGCGACGCGAGCACGATCGTCACCGCCGGCAGCACTCCGTACTGCACCGCCGAGACGATGAAGTCCCAGTTGAACCCGGGCGTCAGGATGACGTCGTAGCCGCCCTGCGCCGGGAACAGGTGGAGCCCGGTGGCGAAGAAGTACACCAGGATCAGCGCGAGCCAGAAGTACGGCACCGCGGCGAGCAGGGTGGTGGCCGGCACGAACGAGTCGAGCCAGGTGCCGGGCCGCCACCCGACGAAGGCCCCGAGGCCGACGCCGATGATCGCGGCCACGATGGTGGCGATCCCGACCAGGGCGATGGTCCACGGCAGCGAACTGCCGATCACCTCGGTGACGGGTGCCGGGAAGTAGCTGACGGACACGCCGAGGTCACCGCGGAACACGTTGACCAGGTAGTGGCCGTACTGGGAGATGAGCGGCTCCGAGGAATCGCCACCGAGGAGCAGCTCGTACGCCTCCCGGGTCGCCGGGGTCACCTGCCCGCCGCGCTGCTGGAGCTTGGCGAGCAGGATGTCCACCGGGTTGCCGGGCAGGAGCCTGGGGATGATGAAGTTCAGCGTCAGGGCCGCCCACAGTGCGACGACGTAGAAGCCGATCTTGCGCAGGAAGTAGGTCATCGTCGAGTGCCCCTCGGTCGCGATCCCATCGGTGTCAGCCCTTCGCCGGCTTGAGCGCCTTGAAGATCTCGGCGTTGTCCGGGCTCGCCCAGACCGCCGGGAACGCGTACAGGTCGTCCTTCGTCGGCCAGCCGGTGAACTTCGCCGCGTGGAACTCGCTCGTCGTGCCGCCGGTCATCACGGGGATGTAGGGCAGGTCCTCGACGATGTGCTCCTGGATCGTGTCGAGCTCGGGCTGCGTCGCCGCGGTGTCCTCGGGGTTGATCGTGGCGAGCTTCGCGATGGCCTTGTCGACGTCGGGGTTGCTGTACCGCGAGATGTTCATCGGGGCTGCTTCACCGACCTTCGCGGTGTTGGCCGTCGTGAAGTAGTTGTTGTACAGGTAGTACGGGTTCGCCGTCGGGCCCTGGCCGAGCGAGTCGATCGCGAGCTCGAAGTTGCCCTTGGTCTTCTTGTCGGTCCACTCGTTCCACGACGACTGCTGCGCCTTGAGCTCGATGCCCGCGGCCTTGAGCTGCTGCGTCATCGTGTCGATCGCGGTGATGTAGTCGGTCCACCCGGTGACGACCTCGACCGTCAGGGACAGCTTCTTGCCGTCCTTGGCGTAGATGCCGTCGGAGCCCTTCTTCCACCCGGCGTCCTCGAGGGTCGAGGCGGCCGCGTCGGTGTCGGCGGTTTCCGGCATCACGGCCGGCTCGATGTCCTTCGAGATGGTGTCCTTCTGCGTCGTGGTGAGCGCGAAGGTCGGGGAGATCTCGCTCGCGGTGTTCTCGAACGCCAGCGAGTTGAGCTGCTTGCGGTTGATGGCGTCGGCGATCGCGTGGCGGACGGCCGGGTCGGTCTGCGGGCCGGCGCAGCCCAGGTCGGTGTTCGCGCAGGTCAGCAGGGCCATCTGGTTCTGGCCGACGGTGATGCCGTCGTAGCCGTTGTAGTTGGCGGGGATGTCGTCCATGTTCGGCACCGGGCCGGTCTGCCAGTCGATCGACCCCTGCTTCAGTGCGTCGGCGCCGGCGGTGTTGCCGGAGAGCGACAGGTAGCGGATGGTCTTCACGGCCGGGGCGCCGTCCCAGTACTCCTTGTTCGCCTCGAGGGTGAACGCCTGCGCCTTGAAGGTGCCGAGCGTGTACGGGCCGGTGCCGACGGGCTCGCGCACGACGTCGGTGGTCGGGTCGATGTCCTTCCACAGGTGCTCGGGCACGATCCAGGTCTTGCCGAGCAGGTTCGGGCCGAGCACGAACGACGGCTTGTCGAACGAGACGACCACCTTGTCGTCGCCGTCGGCCTTCGCGGTGCCGTCGTAGCCGATCGAGTTCAGGGCCTTCTGCTTCTTGAGCATGTCGAGCGTGAACACGACGTCCTTCGAGGTGAAGGGCTCGCCGTCGCTCCAGGTGGCTCCGTCGCGCAGCGTGATGGTGAGCTGCGTGCCGTCGTCGTTCCACTCGGAGGACTTGCCGAGCAGCGGCTTCGGGTCCTTCGTGTTGACGTTGGTGATGAAGAAGAGCGACTCGTAGATCGTGCCGACGCCGCCGATGTTGGACGGCGACCACGGGTTGAAGTTGATCTGGTAGTCGCCGGACTGGCCGGTGTACGCCACCAGGGTCGAGGCAGCGGCGTCGTTCGTGCTGGCGGTGCCGCTGGAGCTGCAGCCGCTGAGCGCGAGGCCGGCTGCGAGGAGAACGGCGCCGCCGATGGCGAGCCGTGAACGGGTTGGGTTGAACATCGTTGTCCTCTCGGTCTGCGTCGTCGCAGGGTCCACGTTGTGAGCGTGATTGTTACACGCGTAAACTAAGGCGGTCAAGGGGTCGGGTCACGGCCCCGTAACGATGAGGAGACGCAATGGAGCGGACCACCCTGGACGGCACGTGGACCCTCGAGGCGGTGACCGGACCCGAGCAGTCGGCGGAGCACCGCGAACCGGTCGCGGCGCAGGTCCCCGGCTGCGTGCACACCGACCTGCTGCGGGCCGGCCGGATCCCCGACCCGTTCGACGGCGACGGCGAGGCCGCCACCCAGTGGATCGGTGACACCGTCTGGCGCTACCGCCGCACGTTCGAGTGGACCGTGCCGGACGAGACCCGCCACGACCTCGTCGCCGAGGGCCTCGACACCCTCGCCACGATCGAGCTCAACGGCATCGTCGTCGCGACCACCGCCAACCAGCACCGCTCGTACCGGTTCCCCGTCGGGCACCTGCTCCGACCGGGCACGAACGAGCTCGTCGTCACGTTCGATGCCCCAGTCCCCGCAGCCGAGCGCCTGTCCGCCCTGCACGGCGGCGAGCTGCCGCACGTCAACCACCACCCCTACAACGCGCTCCGCAAGAACGCGTCGAACTTCGGGTGGGACTGGGGCGTCGACGTCGCCACGAGCGGCATCTGGAAGTCGATCGGCATCGAGTCCTGGAGCGGCGTCCGCATCGCGGCCGTCCGCCCGCTCGTCGACCTCGACGGCACCACCGGCGTGCTGACGGCCCACGTCGACGTCGAGCACGCCGGCTCCACCGGCTCCTTCTCGCAGGCCATCGGCAGCGCGCCCGTCGCGTCCGCGGACGGTTCCGCGGGCACCGGCCTGGAGGCCCGGATCACCCTGGCCCCGCATCCCGCGTCCGCAGGACACACCGGTTCCGACACCGGCGGCCGGGTGGTCGGCGCACGCCCCGTCGTCGACGGCGCCGCGACCGTCCGCCTCGAGGTCCCCGACGTCGCCGTCTGGTGGCCCCGCGGCGAGGGCGACCAGCCGCTGTACGACGTCCGGGTCGAGGTCGGCGACGACGTGTGGACCGGCCGCGTGGGCTTCCGCACGGTCACGCTCGACACCGCCGCCGACGCCGGCGGTGCGCCGTTCCTGCTCCGCGTGAACGGCCGTCCGGTCATGGTGCGCGGGGCGAACTGGATCCCCGACCACGCCTACCTGACCGAGATGACGCCCGAGCGGTACGCGGACCGGATCCAGGACGCGATCGACGCGAACATGAACCTGCTGCGCATCTGGGGCGGCGGCATCTACGAGTCCGACGACCTGTACGACCGGTGCGACGAGCTCGGCGTCCTGGTGTGGCAGGACTTCCTGTTCGCCTGTGCCGCCTACGCGGAAGAGCCCTGGCTCGCCGACGAGGTCGAGCCCGAGGTCCGCGAGGCCGTCACCCGCCTCAGCCCGCACCCCTCACTCGTGGTGTGGAACGGCAACAACGAGAACCTCGTCGCCTACGCCGAGTGGGGCTGGCGGCCGTCGCTCGTCGGCCGGACCTGGGGCAACGGCTACTACCGTTCCCTGCTGCCGTCGGTCGTCGCCGAGCTGGACCCGACCCGGCCGTACACGCCGGGCAGCCCGTTCTCGTTCGACGAGTACCTGACGCCGAACGACCAGCGGAACGGCAGCGTGCACATCTGGGACGTCTGGAACCGCCTCGACTACCGCGCCTACGCCGACTGGGAGCCGCGGTTCGTCGCCGAGTTCGGGTTCCAGGGCCCTCCGGCGTGGTCGGCCCTGACCGCGGTGGTGCACGACGAGCCCCTCGACCCGGACGGCCACGAGATGCTCGTGCACCAGAAGGCCGACCAGGGCAACCGGAAGCTCGCCGACGGCATGCGGGGGCACCTGCCCGAGCCGACCTCCATCGAGGACTGGCACTTCGCCGCGCAGCTCAACCAGGCGCACGCCATCCGCTTCGGCATGGAGTGGTTCCGCTCCCGCACACCCGACAACACCGGCATGGTCGTCTGGCAGCTCAACGACGACTGGCCCGTGGTGTCCTGGGCGCTGGTCGACCACGCCGGCATCCGGAAGCCCGTCTGGTACGCCGTCCGGCAGGCCTACCAGCCCGTGCTGCTCACCGTCCAGCCGTCGTCCGGTGCCCAGGGCGGTGACGGCGACGGAGGTCTCGACGTCGTCCTCGTCAACGCGTCCGGGGTGCCGGTCGCCGACGAGGTCACCGTCTCCCGTGTGGCCTTCGACGGCACTGTGCTCGAGTCGTCGTCGTTCATGCTCGCGGCCGCCCCCGCCGATGCCGACCGGGTGCAGCTGCCGTCGTCGCTCGCGGTGCCGGGTGACCCCGGTTCCGAGGTCCTCGTCGTCACGGGAGCCGGCACCCACACCGTGCACGACTTCGCCGAGGTCGTCGACCAGGCACTCGAGCGCTCGCCCCTGTCCACGGTGGTGTCGGCGAGGGAGGACGGCGCAACGGTCACCGTGACGGCGACCGCGTACGCGCGCGACGTCTCGCTGTTCCCCGACCGCGTGGATGCGGCCGCCCGCGTCGACGACGGGTTGGTGTCCCTGCTCCCCGGCGAGTCGGTGACCTTCACGGTGACGAGTGCGCCGGGCATCGCTGCACAGGAGCTCGTCCACCCGCTCGTCCTCCGCCACGCGGGTTCGCTGCTGCCCTGACCCGGGTGCCGCTGACGGTTCCGGTTCACGATCCCCCGGGTTCGCGAACCGGAACCGTCACCCGAGCACGCCCGCACACCTCCGCTGCACCCGCAACCCCGCAGCACCGCCGCTCGCACCGGCACCACCCACACCCGCACCCACACCGGCACCACTCCCACCCGCAATACCGCAGCCGGCAGCCCCCAACAGCGCAGCCGGGCAGCCCGCAACAGCGCAGCCCGCAGCCCGCAGCCCGCAGCCCGCAGCCCGCAGCCTGCAGCACCGCAGCCCGCGGACGGAGTGATCGTCCCGCACCGCGCCTCGTTCACCGCGCGACACCCCACACCGAGCGCCCCGGGACGGACATTTCCTCTCGACGCGTGACGGTTCTGGTTCACGATCCCCGAGGATCGTGAACCAGAACCGTCACGTCGCCGGTCAGGAAACGCTTCCCCCGCCGAAGCAGCGCGGCTGACGGCGCTCAGTCGATCGCGCGGAGCTCCAGCACGATCGCGGTCGCGGGTGCGAGCAGTGGCAGCCGTGCGCCGACGTCCTCGAACACGGCGCCGGTCAGTTCCAGGTGTCCGCGCACGAGCCACTCCGGCGGCACCATGTCGAGCCCGCGCGGGACAGCGAGCCCGGACACCGGGGCGAGCCGGTAGCGCCGCGACCGGTCGAGTCCGCGCACCCGGAGCGGCACCGGCAATGACCTCGGCCCCGTCTCCGTCCGCGCCACCCGCACCAGCGCCCGCGAACGGTCGGTGGCCACGACCGACGTCGCCACCGTCCCCGGGTCCCCGAGGTGCAGGTGCCGCAGCCGCCCGGAGTGCAGCAGCCCGCGCTCCCGTCGGTACAGCGCCGTCCAGGCCCGGAGCCGGTCGAGCTCCGCGGGCGACAGCTTCGTGATGTCGGTCTCGATGCCGGCCGAGCCGAACAGCGACACCGCCATCCGGAAGTCCAGGTCGAGGTGCCGGCCCGTGGTGTGCGAGATCTCCGGCCCGACGTGCGAGCCGATCAGCTCGAGCGGGAGCAGCGCCTCGGTCCACCGCTGGATCGGCAGTCGCTCGAAGGCGTCGTTCGAGTCCGACGGCCAGACCCGGTCGGTGCGCTCGAGCACGCCGAGGTCGATCCGGGCACCGCCGCTCGCGCACGCCTCGATCTCGAGCCACGGGTGCCGCGCACGCAGCTCGTCCATCAACGCGTACACGCCGCGGGTGTGCGCGTCGATGCCGGCGCGTCCCGCGTGCACCGCGTGCACGATGTCCCGGTTCTGGTCCCACTTCACGAAGTCGACGTGGTGCTCACCGATCACCCGGGACATGCTCTCGAGCACGTGGTGCCGGGCCAGTGGGTTCGCCATGTCGAGCACGTACTGGTTCCGCCACGTGCGGACGTCGTCCTCGGGGCGCTGCAGCGTCCACTCGGGGTGGGCCTCCGCCAGCTCGGACACCGGGCTGACCATCTCGGGCTCGAACCACAGCCCGAACTCCATGCCGAGCGCACGTACGCGGTCGACGAGCGGTGCCAGCCCGTCCGGCCACACCGACGGGTCGACGCGCCAGTCCCCGAGCGAGGTCGAGTCCGACCGCCGGCCGAGGAACCACCCGTCGTCGAGCACGAACCGCTCGACGCCGATGTCCGCCGCCGTCTCGGCCAGCGCCACCAGGGGTTCGAGCTCCTGCCGGTAGTAGACGGCCTCCCACGTGTTGAGCACCACGGGCCGGGGTCGTCGCGGGTGCCCCGGGCGGCTGCGCAGCGAGTCGTGCAGCCGGTCGGACAACCCGTCGATCCCGGTGTCGCTCCACACGAACACGGCGTCGGGGGCGGCGAACGACTCCCCTTCGCCGAGCACGACCTCGCCGGCACGCAGCAGTTCTCCGGCACCGAGCAGCGGTCGCGCCTCGGCGAGCTGGTCGTACCGGTACACGGAGTCCGCGCTCCAGGCCAGGTGCACCGCCCACAGCTCACCCTCGGCGTCCGAGAACCCGGGCGTCCCGAGCACGAGCAACGTCGGCGAGTCGTGGCCGGTCCGCCCGCGACGGCTCTCGCGCGCGTGGCTCCCGGCCGTCGCCGCCCGGCGCTGCGGGGTGCGCTCACGGGTCCACCGTCCGCCCAGGTCGAGCACCTCGGTGATCCGCTCCCCCACGGGCAGCGTCGCCTCGAGCGCCTGCACGTGCACGGGCTCGGCGTGGGTGTTCGTCACCGTGTGCCGCACCCGCAGCACCCCCGCGGAGTCGAGCGCGAACTCGCTCCGGAGCGCCAACGAGTCCGACTCGGCGGTCACGACGATCCGCTCGTCGTCACCGATCACCACCACGTCGCGCCACCGCGGCACGAGCGGCATCCCGTCCACGTGCCCCGCGATCCCCGGTCGCCCCTCCCACCCGTCGCGCTCGGTCGGCAGCACCGTGAGGGGCCACCGCGCGTCGAGCGCACTCGGTCCGAGCGGCCGGCCGAGTGCGAGCAGCAGATCGGCCGCGTCGTCCGGCGCGACGGGCCCGACGTCCCGACCCCAGTGCAGCACCTCGGGCAGCCCGTCCGCCGCGGACGCCAGCACCAGCGACACCCCGGCCGATCGCAGCACGTACACACGTCGATCGCCTGCACCGACGGCTGTCGACTCGCGCTCCACGACGGTCACGAAACCCGCTCCTCGCGCAAGACGCGGACGCGTCCGGCCGGCACGACGGTGTCCGGCCCGTGGCCGGACCCGTCGAGCAGGTCCGTCCCGGACGCGACGACCGTGACGTCGTCAGCACGGTGGTTGACGAGGAACAGGAAGGCGGAACCGTCGTCGCCGACGCGACGCACCGCCTCCAGGCCGGGAGGCCCGGTGACCGTCCGCAGGATCCCCCGCTCCGCGATCACCCCGTCCACGAACCGTTGGATGCTGTCGTCCGCGAGCATCGCGGACACGTACCAGGCACCGCCGCCGACGGCGCGGCGCGTGACGGCGGGCCGGCCCGCGAGCGGGCCGTCGGTGTAGCGGAGCACGGACTCGGCGTCCTCGAGGACGACCGCCTCGGCCCAGTCGGTGACGACCTCACCGTCGTCGAGGGTCCAGCGTTCATCGCGCTGGAGCGGGGTGAACTCCTCGCTCCAGGCGCCGAGCACCTCGCGGAACGCGCCCGGGTAGCCGCCGGTGCGGATGCGCGCGGTCTCGTCGGCGACGCCGGACAGGTACGTGACGATCAGGGTGGCGCCGCGGTCCACCACGGCGGACAGCCGCTCGGCGGTCGCGTCGTCGACGATGAGCATCGTCGGCACGACGACCACGTCGTAGCCGTCCAGGTCGGCGTCGGCGGGGACCACGTCCGTGAGCACCTGCCGGTCGTGGAACGCGCGGTGCCAGGCGCGGAGCTCCCGCCCGTAGCGCAGGCCCCGGTGCGGCTTGAGCCCCGACTGAACGGCCCACCCGGAGGCCTCGTCCACGACGATCGCGACTCGTGCCGGCTCGACTCGGGTGCCCTGCACGGGGGCGAGGGCCTGCAGCGCCCGGCCGAGGGCGAGCACCTCGCGCCAGATGCGTGTGCGGGTGCCGGCGTGCGGGAGCATCGCCGAGTGGAACTGCTCCGCGCCCGCGGTGGAGGCCCGCCACTGGAAGAACAGCGCCCCGTCGGACCCGTGTGCGACGTGCGCCAGGGCGTTCCGGACGAGCTCGGCCGGTTCCTTGGCGCGGTTGCGCTGCTGCCAGCTCGGGCCACCCGTCGAGTGCTCCATCAGCATCCAGGGACGACGGTCCGCCGACATCCCGCGCATCCGGTCACCGGCCAGCGCGAGGTCCTGCTCGCGGCGGGCGTCGTCGACCAGGGTGTAGTGGTCGTTCGCGACGATCGCCACGTGCTTGGCCCAGCCGGCGTAGTCGACGACCTGCGACCCGGCGCCCACCATGAAGTTCGTCGTGACCGGCACGTCCGAGTGCTGCTCGATGACGGCTTTCTCAGCGTCGTACTGGCGGAGCAGCGCGTCGGAGGAGTACCGCTCGAAGTCCAGCGCGAGCCCGGGGTTCGGTGCCCCGCCCACACCCCGTGGTGGCGAGACCTCGTCGAACGAGGTGTACGTGTGCCCCCAGAAGGCCGTGCCCCACGCGTCGTTCGCGGCCTCGACGTCGCCGTACTTCGCCACGAGCCAGTGCCGGAAGTCCGCTGCCGACTCCTCGCAGTAGCACCGGCCGTTGCCGCCGCCGAGCTCGTTGCTCACGTGCCAGAGCCGCACCGCGGGATGCCGGCCGTACCGCTCCGCCAGCGCATCGACCATGCGGAGCGCGTGCTCGCGGAACAGCTCGGAGGCCGGGCACCACCCGAGTCGTCCACCCGGTCGCTCTCGCCGCTCCGTGGCGTCCACCGGGAGGATCTCCGGGTGTGCGGTCAGCAGCCAGTTCGGCGGTGCAGCGGTCGGCGTCGCGAGGTCCACCGCGATGCCGTGCTCGTGCAGCAGCGCGAGGACGTCGTCGAGCCACTCCCACGTGAAGTCCCCCGGCGACCGCTCGAGCAGTGCCCACGAGAACACCCCGACGGTGACCAGGTTCACGCCGACCTCACGCATCAGGCGAACGTCCTCGAGCCAGGTCTCCCGGGGCCACTGCTCGGGGCTGTAGTCGCCGCCGAACGACAGGCCGTCGGTCGGCCACGGGACGGTGGGGGCTGCGGTCACGGCATCTCCTTCGATGGTGGACCGCTCAAGCCTCCCGTCTGCGTCCGTGTTTGTCAACGTGTGTAACTAACGCGCCGAGACCTCTGCCTGATGCCTCGGCCGCTCACTCCCCCAGCAGCCGACGGATGGCGAGGACCGCCCCGGCGCGTGCCCACTCCGAGAACTCGAACGGCTGTACCTCCACCGTCACCGGCTCGGTGTACGGCGCCAGTGCGGCTCGCATCGACTCGTCGACGGTCGCCCGCGCCAGGTCGTACACGGGCAGCCCGTCGCCCGTCAGGACGACCGCCGAGGGGTCCGCGATGTGCACCGCGGTGGCGAGCAGGACCCCGAGGGCGCGGCCGGCATCCTCGAACGCAGCGAGGGCACCCTCGTCGCCGTCCCGCGCGAGCTCGACCACCTGGTCGTAGGTCTTCCCCTCGTGGCCGGCGTTCCGCACGATGACCGGGCTGGGAAGGTAGCTCGAGGCGCACCCGGCGTGACCGAGGCCACAGTCCGGACCGCCTCCGAGGACGGGAAGGTGCCCGATGCGCCCCAGTCGCCCGTGCTCCCCGGTGGAGACCTGCCCGTTCGCGATGAGCCCGAGGCCGAGGCCCTCACCGACCGTCACGAGCACCATCGACCCACGGCCGGCGCCCGCACCGAACCAGTGCTCCTTCGCCGTCAGCGCGTGGACGTCGTTCGCGGTGAACGTGGCGATGCCCGTCCGCTCCTCGAGCATCCGGGCGAACGGCACCTCGTGCCACCCGAGGAACACCGACGCCGCGACGACGGACTCCCCCGCGCGGACCATGACGTCTCCGGGCAGCGAGACCCCGATCGCACAGATGGCCGGGTGCGCATCCCGGAGCCGCTCGAGCACCAGGGCGATCTGCTCCGCGAGGGACTCGGCGGCGGTGTCGTCGATCGCCTCTTCGTGCAGGGCGAGGACCCGTCCGCCCAGGTCCGTGACCGCGGCGTACAGGCGGTCCTTCGTGAGCTTGATGCCGAGGAACTCCCACTGCCCGCTGCTCACCTGCAGGAGCTCCGACGGGCGGCCGGTGGCGCCGCGCACATCGGTCCCGACCTCGACCACGAGCCGCTGTGACACGAGGATGCGCATCGCCCGCGTGAGGCTCGCCCGTGAGAGCCCAAGTGACCGAGCGATCTCGGCACGGGAGAGCACCCCGTGGATGAGGATCTCCCGCAGCGCAAGTCGGGAGCCGTCGGGCAGGGCCGGCCAGGCTTCGGTCATCGTTCCTCCGTCGTCGGCTGATCCTACGGCCTGACCGGACCCCTTCGACAAGGACCCAGAACGGGCCGCAAACGCAGAAAACCCCTGACCACGAATGGTCAGGGGTTCCCTGGTTCTTCCACGTTAAGTCCGGCGGCGTCCTACTCTCCCACAAGGTCCCCCTTGCAGTACCATCGGCGCTGAGAGGCTTAGCTTCCGGGTTCGGAATGTGACCGGGCGTTTCCCTCTCGCTATGACCACCGGAACACTCTCGACCAGATCATGCATTTGGTCTCAAAGCTGTCCCGACTGCTGCCCCCCGTGAAGAGGGCAGAGCGGTG
>NZ_MJGT01000073.1:0-57395 GCF_001864975.1 Curtobacterium sp. MMLR14_002 | reverse complement strand
CGGGCCTCCCGTCCGTCACATGGTGAGCACCAATGGTCGGGTCGCGACGTCGGACCCGACCATTCCTGCTCACGAAGCGAGCGCGCGACCGCGCGACCGCGCGCTCAGCGGTTGAAGAACAGCAGCCCGCGCACGAAGCCGGCCTGTCCGGCGTGCTGCGTGCAGTCGTCCAGGATGCTGACGAGTCGCGCGCCGGCCGTGACGGGCGGGTCCCACGCGTCGTCGACGACGGGGTCGAGGTCGTCCGGGCCGAGCGTGCCGAGGTACGCGACGGTGCGCTCGTGCACCGCACGCAGGTACCCGGTGAGCAGCTCGGCAGAGGCCCGCACCCGCCCGACGTCGTCGCGGGACATGCCGTAGCCGAGCGCCTCGGCCGGGAACGGCAGCCCGAACCGGTCGTACCAGCCGTCCGCCGTCCAGACCTGCTCGGAGCCGGCGAGGTCGGCGATCTGCACGTCCTGGCCGCGGGCGATGTGCCACGCGAGCCACGCCAGCGTGTTCGCCCCGGCGGCCGGTCGCGCCGCGAGCTGGTCTTCGGAGAGCCCGTCGACGGCCCGCTCGACCGTCTCGGGGACGCGGGAGAACGCTTCGGTGAGGAGTTCAGAGGGGGTCATGGCGCTCACGCTACGCGCGGGCCGTGACACCCGCTGTCACACGGCGGCGCTGCGGTGGTGGCGCTCCAGGGCGGCACCGAGGCCCTCGAACGCGGCGGCGACCACGGCGCGGTCGGACGGTGCGACGACCTGCCGGAACGCGTCGGAGTACACGGCGCCGACCTCGCGGGCGACCGCCGTGCCCGACGGTGTGAGGTGCAGCAGCACGCTCCGGCGGTCCTCGGGGTTCGGGCGACGCTCCAGGTGTCCGTGCTTCTCGAGCCGGTCGATCAGGGACGTCATCGCGCCGGTGGTGAGCTCGAGGTACTCGCCGGCCTGCTTCGGGGTGACGCCGTGGCCGCCGGCGGCGCTGAGGAAGAACACGAACCGGGTGTCCGTGGCGTTCAGTGCGCGGACCGTGCTCTCGTGGTGCAGGACGCGCGCGTGCTGCATCTGGAGCACGCGGAAGGCGGTCAGCAGTCGCGGCAGGTCGGCGTCGGGGTCCGTGTCGGCGGCGACGGGGTCGAGCCCAGTGACGTCGGGCGACATCGGTGCCGGCGGCGTGGTGGGGGCGACGCGCGCCGCGGGGACGGCGGGTGCGTGCGGGGGGAGGACGACCGGGTCGGTGTCCGTCATGGGAGCTCTTCTCGGGTACAGGGTGGGAACTTCAGTCAACAAGTAACTCACTCGTCAAGATACCCCCATCAGTGGGGACATCTCAGGTCTTGTGAGCTGCTCGAACGCCAAGTAGCTTGATCGTCGTACCACCTCGGCACGTAGCGCGACCAACCACCGCGGGCCCGTCCGAACCACCGATCAGATCTCTTCCTCACGGAGTCCAACCATGTCTCGTGTCACGCCTCGTGCTGCCCGCCTCGCCGCCTGGATCGCCATCCCCGCTGCCCTCGTCGCCTCGGGGGTCGTCGTCTCGACGGCCTCGTACGCGGCCTTCTCCTCGACCACCGTCAACCCGACGAACAACTGGACTGCCGGCAGTGTCGCCCTGTCCGATGACGACAACAACACCGCGCTGTTCACGGCGAACAACCTGAAGCCCGGCTCGACCGGTGCGAACTGCATCGCGGTGACCTCGACCGGTTCGCTGCCCTCGGCCGTGAAGCTCTACGGCACGAACGTCTCGACCACGAAGGACCTGGCGGCGAACGTCAACCTGACCATCGAGCAGGGCACCGGCGGCGGCTTCGGCTCCTGCTCCGGCTTCACCCCGGCCGCCACCGGCGGCTCGCTCTACAGCGGCACCGTCGCGGGCTTCGGCGCCGCCTCGACCAACTACGCGACCGGCGTCGGCACCTGGGCCCCGACCGGCACCGCGTCCGAGACGCGCGTCTACCGCGTCACGTACACGGTCTCGAGCACCGCGCCGAACACCGCGCAGGGCGGCACCGCAGCCCTCGGCTTCACCTGGGAGGCCCAGAACAGCTGAGCCGGGACCGGGGCCGAACCAGCCCCGTCCGTTCCCTCCCCGCAACGCGCCCCCGGTCGAAGGCAGTCATGAGCAGCATCGCAGTGCACGGTGGTCCCGCACCGCACGCAGCGGTCCGTGACGCCGTCGACTGGGGGCGCGTCGTCGTCGCCACCCTCGCCCGGGGCGTGGTCGCGACGCTGCTCGGACTCGCACTCTGGGCGGCCGCGCCGGCGCTCATCGGCTGGCAGCCGACCACCGTGATGACCGGTTCGATGGAGCCGCGGATCGTCCCCGGCGACGTGGTCGTCTCGCGTCCGGTCGGCTCGGGCGAGATCGCGACGGGCAAGGTCCTGCTCGCCGACGACCCGGACCAGGCGGACCACCTGCGCATGCACCGGTACGTCGAGGACGGCCCCGGCGGCACCATGGTCACGAAGGGCGACGCCAACCCCCAGCAGGACTCCACACCGATCGAGCGCTCCGCCGTACACGGCATCGCCTTCCTGCGCATCCCGTTCATCGGGACACCGATCCGCTGGATCAGCGCGGGGGAGTGGGGCCTGGTCGCGATGCTCGCGCTCGGTCTGACCGCGGTGCTCGCGCTCTGCACGATCGACGGGTCGCTCCGGCGACTCGTCGAGGCCGACGACACCGGCGGCGCCGCCGGTGGTCCGGACGACGCGGCCGGTCCGGACGACGCCACCGGTCCGGTGGACGGTACGGACGACGGCCTGGAGGCGCGGGGCGGCGCCGCCACGGGCCTCCCGACCGCTGCGCCCAGCGTCCTCACCCGTCGCGCGCTGCGCAGACGAGCACGTCGCGTGCGGCGGCTCCGCCGCGTCGCTGGGGGCGCCGCGGTGCTCGCGCTCGCGGCAGCCACCGGCGTCCTGCTGCCCGGAGCGGCGGACGCGGCCCCGTGGTCCGGGACCACCGTCGCACCGACCGCGGCCTTCACGGCGGGCACGGCGACCGGTGTCCCCACCCTGACCTGCGCTCCAGCCGGGTCGAACACGGTGACGATCGCCTGGACCTACGACAACGGCGCGACCGTGCCGGTGTCGTTCGACCTGATGAACGGGACGACGCAGGTGGCCAGCACGACGACCGCCGGGGCCCGCTCGATAGTCTACGGGGGCGCCGGACTCCTGAACCTCGGCACCACGTACACGCTGCACCTCCGCACGAACCTCGGCAGCAACTGGACCGCGACGAGCACACCGACCGTCAAGGTCAAGGTCGTCTCGGTCCTGGGCCTGGCGTCCGCGAGCTGCGTGACCCCCTGAGTCCTCCACAGGGCACCGCGAGGTGCCCGGTGGATGTCCCCGGCCGGCGTTACCGTGGCCGCATGCGCATCCTGCACACCGGCGACTGGCACCTCGGCCGCACACTGCTGGGTGCCGACCTGCTCGAGCACCAGGCCGCGTTCACCGACTGGCTCGTCGACCTCGCCCGCGAGCGCGCGGTCGACCTCGTCGTCATCGCCGGCGACGTCTACGACCGTGCGATCCCGCCGGTGGACGCCGTCCGCATGCTCTCCCGCGTGCTGGAGCGCCTCGCCGAGACCACGACGGTGGTGCTCACCCCGGGCAACCACGACTCCGCCGCGCGGCTCGGCTTCGGTGCCGGCGTGATGGGGCAGCGCGTCCGCATCCTCGCCGAGCCCGCCCACGTGGCCGATCCGGTGCTCGTGCCCGACGACGACGGCCCGGTGGCCGTGTACGGCATCCCGTACCTGCACCCCGACCTCACGCGGTACGCCCTGGCCGCGGTCCCCGACGAACCCCTCGCTCGCTCACACCACGCCGTCGTGCACGCCGCCACCGAACGGATCCGCGCCGACCTCGCGACGCGGGCCGACACCCGCAGCGTCGTCGTCGCGCACGCCTTCGTCGGCGGTGCCGACCCGAGCGACAGCGAGCAGGACATCCGCGTCGGCGGGGTCGACCGCGTGGCCGAGTCGGTGTTCGACGGGTTCGACTACGTCGCCCTCGGGCACCTGCACGGCCCGCAGCGCGTCGGCGACGACGGCCGGATCCGGTACGCCGGGTCGCCGCTGGCGTTCTCGTTCGGCGAGCGGCACCAGCGGAAGTCCGTGACCATCGCCGACCTCGACGCGGCGGGTGCCGTCACCGTCGAGCTCGTACCGACCCCGGTGCCGCGGCGGCTCGTCGACGTGCGGGGCAGCATCGACGCGATCGAGTCCGGGGAGTTCCGGGCCGATGCCGACGCCTGGGTCCGCGTCGCGGTGACCGACACCGTGCACCCGGAACGCATGTACGCCCGCGTGAAGGACCACTTCCCGCACGCCCTGGCGATCACGCACAAACCGGCGGATCGGCCGGCCGCCACCGCCGCGCGGGCCGTCACCGCGACGTCCGACCCGGTCGAGGTCGCCGGCGACTTCGTGGCCTTCGCCACCGGCGGGCTGCCCGACGACGACGAACGGGCGGTGCTGACCGAGGCGTACGAGGCCGCGGTGCTCGCTCTGCAGCGTGAGGGGGACCGCTGATGTACCTGCACCGACTCGAACTGCGCGCCATCGGGCCCTACCCCGACCTCGTGACGATCGACTTCGCGGCGCTGGCCGCGTCCGGGGTCTTCCTGCTCGAGGGGCCGACCGGTTCCGGCAAGTCGACGATCATCGACGCCGTCGTGTTCGCCCTGTACGGCGGACTCGCCGGATCCGACGCCAGCTCCGACCGGCTGCACAGCCAGCACGCCGACCCCGCGGTCGAGCCGTTCGTCGAGCTCGTGTTCGAGACCGGTGCGGGCACGTACCGGGTCCGGCGCACCCCGCAGTACGACCGCCCGAAGCAGCGGGGGACCGGCACCGTGAAGCAGCAGGCGTCGGTGCAGCTGTTCCGGCTCGCCGCGCCGACCGACGTCGCCGGCGAACCCATGTCGTCCCGCATCCCCGAGGTCGGGGTCGAGATCGCCCGGATCGTCGGGCTCGACCGCGCGCAGTTCCTGCAGACCGTGGTGCTGCCGCAGGGCGAGTTCGCACGGTTCCTCCGCTCCCCGGGGGAAGACCGCCGGAAGCTCCTGCAGTCGCTGTTCGGCACCCAGGTCTACGACCGCACCGCCGACGAGCTCGCCGCTCGCCGCCGGGCCGTGCAGGCCGAGGTCGAGGGGGCCGACGACCGCGTCCGCGAGGCCCTGGCCCGGTTCGCGCAGGCGGCCGATCTCGCCGACGCCGACGAGTCCGTCGTCCCCGGCGCGGTGGCGTCCCTCCGCACGACGGCCGACGCGGCCGGGGCGGCCCGGACGGCTGCGGCTGCCGCTGCGACGGCGGCGACCGAACACGAACGATCGGTGACGGCCCGTGCGGCCGCCCTCGAGCGACGAGCGGCGCTGCTGCGGCGGCAGGCGCTCCTCGACGACGACGCCCCGGCGATCGAGCAGGCACGGGCCGCGGTCGCGACGGCCGAGCGCGCCGCCCGGGTCGCCGCGGTGGCCGACGGCCTCGACGCCGCGACCGTCCGGGCGGACGACACCGCCGCGGCAGCCGCCCGGTTGCGCGAGCAGCACGCACTCGGCGCCGTCGACGCACAGCAGGTCGCCCGGCGCCGCGACTCGCTGACCGACGCCCTGTCCGACGTCCGGCACCTCGTCGCGGTCGAGGCCGAGGCAGACACCAGGCGCACCGCCATCGCCGAGGCCACCGCGACCGCATCGCGCCTCACCGACGACCTCGCCACCCTCGACACCGCGCTCGAGGCCCGGCCGACGGAACGAGCCCGGATCGTCGAGGCCGCGCGGACCGCCTCGACGACCGCTGCCGACGCCGACGCCGCCGCGCACGAGGTCGCCCGGGTGCAGTCGCTCCGCGCCGACCTGGCCGCCCGCGACCGCGCCGAACAGCGGGTCGCCGATGCCGAACGCATCGTGGCCGATGCCCGCCGTCGGGCCACCGCGGCGCTCGACGCCGAACGCTCCCTGCGCGAGCGGCGGATCGCCGGACTCGCCGGAGAGCTCGGTGCTGCGCTGACCCCCGGCGACCCCTGCCCGGTGTGCGGATCGACGGCGCACCCGTCGGTGGCCGCGCCACAGGACGACCACCCGACGATCCAGGCGGTGGAGTCCGCGGGCGACGCCACGCGTCTGGCCGACCAGCAGCTCGCCGACGCCGCGGCCGACCTGGCCGTCGAGCGCGCCAAGCACCTCCGACTGACCGAAGTCGTCGGCGCCGTCGACACGGTCGCCCTCGACACCATGGCGGTGGCCGCCGACGAGCGGGTCCGAGCGGCGCACGACGCCGCGGCGCTGGTGCTGGAGCACGAGCGCGAGCGGACGGCGCACGACACCGCGACGCGGGCGCTCGAGCGTGAGCGGAACGACCTCGACGCCCGGCGCACGGTGCTCGCGTCGACCGCGGCCTCCGACGCAGAGCGGCTCGAGGCCGACCTGCGATCCGTGCACGAGGCGATCGACCGGCTCGCAGCACTGCTCGACAGCGACAGCGACAGCTCGCCGGTGACGCTCCACGCCGTGGTCGACGGGCTCGACGGACGGCTGACGGTGCTCCGCGCCGTCGCCGAGGCCGACGACCGCGCGGCTGTCGCAGCCCGCGCCCGCGACGAGCGCAGCGCCGAGGTCGCCCGGGTCCTCGACGAGCAGGGGTTCCCCGACGTCGACGCCGCACGAGCCGGCCTGCTCGACCCCGACACCGTCACACGGTTCCGCAGCAGCATCAGCGGAGCCGAGGCCGAACGCGCCGTCGTGCGGGCAGGGCTCGACGACCCCGCGGTGGTGCAGGCCGCCGACGACGATCCGGGGCAGCTCGACGTACCGGCGGCCCAGGCCGAACGGGTCCGCGCAACGGCCGAACTCGACGAGGCCACCCGGCTCGCGGTCACCGCTGCCCACCGTGCCGAAGCCGTCGAGCAGTGTGCGACCGAGGTCGACCGCACCGTCCGTGCGCGACAGGAGACCTCGGCCCGCAGCCGCGCGGTCGTCCGGCTCGCCGACGTCGCGAACGGGGTGGCATCGGTCAACCCGACCGGCATCACGCTCGGCACCTTCGTGCTCATGCGGCGCTTCGAGGACGTCGTGGCGGCGGCGAACGACCGGTTGCGCGGCATGCTCGCCGGGCGGTTCACCCTCGAGACCTCCGACGAACGGGAATCCGGGTCACGGGCGCGACGGACGGGGCTCGCCCTCGTCGTGCACGACCACACGACCGACAGCGTCCGCGATCCCCGCAGCCTGTCCGGCGGCGAGACGTTCACCGTGTCGCTGTGCCTGGCGCTCGGCCTGGCCGACGTCGTGCAGGCCGAGGCCGGCGGGGTCTCGCTCGGCACCCTGTTCGTCGACGAGGGGTTCGGCACGCTCGACCCCGAGACCCTCGACGACGTCATCGGGCAGCTGTCGCGACTGACCGCGGGCGGGCGACAGGTCGGGATCGTCAGCCACGTCGAGGAACTCAAGCAGCGGATCCCGGAGCGGATCGCGGTGCGACGCACCCCGGCCGGTGGGTCGCAGGTGACGACCACGGTCTGACCAGACCCGACCCGACCCGACCCGACCTGACGCTACGGGGTCGGCGTCGACTCCACCGTGCCGTCCGGCGGCGGCAGGATGTCCGCCGCGATCCACGGGAACACCCACTGGAACAGCACGAACACGATGGCGACGAGGAGCACGAGCAGCTCGAGCACCTTCAGGGCGGTGGGGCCGGGCAGCAGCCGCCAGACCAGGGGGAAGATCACTTGGCGGTCTCCGAGAGTTCCTTCGGGGTGCCCTCGGACGCGGGCATCCAGTAGTCGAGCTTCGCGTGCGTCACGAACCGCTCCGCCGCGGACCACATCGGGTGGCAGGCAGTCAGCGTGAGCCAGCGGTCCTGGGGGGTCGGTTCCACACCGGGCTTGTTCGGCACCGGCGCGATCGTCTCGATCTTGTCGGGCGTCACGATCTGGCTGTCGGTGACCTTGTAGACGTACCAGACGTCGAACTTCGTCTTCGCGTCGGTGACCCGGACCACGACCGAGTCGCCCTTCTTGAGCTCCGCGATCTGGTTGAGGGGCTTGCCGTAGGTGACCCGGTGTCCGGCGACGGCGAAGTTGCCGGGTGCGCCGGGCATCGCGGTGTCCTGGTAGTGGCCGAGCCCGATGGTGTTGAGGACCTTCTCACGATCCGTGCCCTCGCCGATCGGCCGGTTGTAGTCCTTGCCGAACCGGGGGATCTGCATCGTGCCGAACACGTCCGACAACCCCGGCGGTTCGTCCAGCACGGGTGCGGTGCCGCGGTGCTCGGTGCCCTCGACCTTCGGGGTCTTGACCTGGTCGAGGCCCTGCACGAGCTTCGTCTGCTCGTTCACGGCGACCACATCGGTCCACCACGCCGTCCACACGACGTACAGGCCGGTGCCGGCGCCCGCGATGATGAGCAACTCGGCGATGAGCGACACGATCGCGCCGCCGACCGTCTGGCGTCTGCGCGGGGAACGCCGGGACCGCGAACCGGCTTCGTCGTCCCGTGCGCTGCGGCGCGACGGGAGGGTGTCGTGTGCGGTCACGGGGCTCCTGATCGGCTGGGTGGTCGGACAGGTCTATCAGATCACGGCGACAGGCCGGTGACGACGTTCTCCCCACCCCCGTTAACGTGGGGGCATGGAGTACCGGATCCGCCCCTTCCGCACCGAGGACACCGACGCGGTCGTCGCCCTGTGGGAAACGTGCGGCCTCGTCCGACCCTGGAACGACCCCCGACGTGACATCGCCCGCAAGCTGACCGTCCAGCCCGAGCTCTTCCTGGTCGCCGAGCCGCAGGCCGCCGACATCGGGGTGGTCGCCGCGGGCATGGCCGGCTTCGACGGGCACCGCGGCTGGGTGAACTACCTCGCCGTGCGCCCCGACCTGCAGGGCTCCGGCCTCGGTCGCACCCTGATGGCCGAGTTCGAGCGGCTCCTGACCGACCTCGGCTGCCCGAAGCTCAACCTGCAGGTGCGTGCGGGCAACGAGCAGGTGCTCGGGTTCTACGCGTCCCTCGGCTACACCGACGACCGCACGGTCTCGCTCGGCAAGCGCCTCATCCCCGACGCCTGACCGCGCCCGCCCGTCGCACCGTGCTGGTTCGCTCATCCGGTGTGGCGTTGGCGGCTCGGTGCGGTGCTGCAAGTCCGCACCGGGCGGTCAACCTCGCACGGTTCGAACGACTCGGCACCGTGCCCGGCCCGCGCGCTACGCCAACGCCAGCGCCACCGACGCCACGAACGCCAGCACGATGCCGATCCACTGCTGCGCGGTCAACCGCTCCCGCAGCACCACCCCGGCCAGCACCACCGTGCCGATCGGGTAGAGCGCGTTGAGCACACTCACGACGGGCAGGGTCGCCGGATCGTCGCTGCTGTGCAGCCCCGCCTGGATGAACACGTTCGCCATCGCGTCGAAGACGCCGCACACGGCGACGACGACCAGCAGCCGCGGACCCCATGCGCGAGTCGACCCAGGCTCGCGGACGGCGGCAGCCCCGTCGGGGCGGGCCGACGTCGGGGCGGACACCGGGCCTCCCGTCCGGAGCACGACGACGATCGCCGCCGCACCCAGCAGCACCGCCTGCAGCACCCGCGCGACCACGAGGGGCGCGATGCCCGAGTCGGACGGCGTCATGTCGTAGGCCAGCACGATCCCGCCGAAGCCGCACCCGGCGACGGCGGCGGCGACCACGCCCCGGGCGGTGAGCCGCGCGCCCGAGGCGTCCCGGACCACCGCGACCAGGACCACCGCGACGACCGCGACCACGAGCGCGCCGGTCGCCACGGGTGACAGCACCGTGCCGCGGAACACCGCGACGAGCACCGGCACGACGGCCGCGAAGACGGCGGTGACGGGGGAGAGCACGCTCATCGGCCCGATCGCGAGCGCCGCGTAGAGCAGCAGGACCCCGACGCCGCCGGAGAGGCCGGCGACCGCACCCCAGACCGCAGCCGGCCACGAGAACACGCCACCCAGGACCACCAGTCCGACGAGCAACGGCACGATCCCGATCGCGGCGGCCACCGCCGTGACGACGACCGGTCGGACCCGGCGCGAGGCGAGCCCGCCCAGGAAGTCGGCGAACCCGTAGACGATCGCGCCGGACAGGCCGAACAGGGCGGTGAGCACGGCTCCCATCCTGCCCGGCCCGGTACCCTGCGGTGCGTGAGTGTTCCCTACCAGCGCCTGCCCCGGATCGACGGACGGTGGAGGTGGTGGCGGCCGCTCGTCGCCCTCGCGTTCCTGGCGGGGTGGTACCTCGTGTCGCAGATCGTCATCGCGGTCGCGTACTTCGTGCCGATCCTCCGCGCACAGGGCGCCGACGGCCTGATCCAGTTGCAGAACGACCTGGCGAGCGGTGCGCTCGACCCCACCGACCCGGTCGTGCTCTCGATGTCGCTCGTCTCGCTCGTGGTCCTGCTGCCGGGTATCCTGCTCGCCGTCAAGATCGCGCGGATCGGACCGGCCGGCATCCTGTCGTCGACGCGGTTCCGGGTCCGGTGGGCCTGGACTGCCTGGTGCCTGCTGCCGACGCTCGTCATCGCGGCGTTCATGTTCGTCTGGCAGACCGGCCTGTTCAGCGGCGGCGGGATGATCACGACCGACGGCGGCTTCGCCTGGAACCACGACGCGATCGGCCAGTCGACGGTCTCGCTCGGCACCCTCACCCTGACGATCGTCCTCGTCGTCCTGCTCGTCCCGTTCCAGGGCGCCGCCGAGGAGTACATCTTCCGCGGCTTCCTCATGCAGACCGTCGCGTCGTGGATCCCGCGTCGCGTCGGCACGATCATCGCCGTGGCGGTCTCGACGGTCGTCTTCGCGGTGCTGCACATCCCGAACGGCTACAACGTCTGGGGCATCCTGGACGTCGGCTCGTTCGGTCTGATCGCGGCGATCATCGTCCTCCGGACCGGCGGGCTCGAGGCCACGGTCCTGCAGCACGCGTTCAACAACATCATGATCTTCGTGCTGCAGGCGCCCGGCTGGTCCGGGATCGACCTCACCTCGTCGGACGCGAACGGCACGTGGCAGGGGACGCTCGTCACCCTCGTCACGTCGCTCGCGTTCTGGGGCATGGTCGAGTTCCTGGCGTGGTGGCGGGGGCTGGACCGCCGGTTCGCCGGCCACGAGGCGCCCCGGTTCCGCGGTGTGACCCCGGCCTGGGCGGGCGGCGTCCGCTGGACCCGGCCGGGAGGCACGGGCTGGGCGACCACGCCGGCCCGCGCCGAGGACGTGGCCGGCTCCGACCACCGTGCCGGCTCCGACACGGATGGTGCTGTGGACAGTGCGGTGGGTGTCGCCGGTCGCCCGTAGGCTCGTGGCATGAGCACCACGCCCGCGTCCGCTGCCGTGTCTGCTCCCGCTGCCGTGTCCGCACCCCGTGCCGCTGCGCTCGACGTGCTGCACCGCGTGTGGGGCTACGACGACTTCCGCGGCGAGCAGGCGGCCATCATCGACCAGGTGGTGGCCGGTGGTGACGCCCTGGTGCTCATGCCGACCGGTGGCGGCAAGTCCCTCTGCTACCAGGTGCCATCGCTCGTCCGCGACGGCGTCGGGGTCGTGGTGTCGCCGCTCATCGCCCTCATGCAGGACCAGGTCGACGCCCTGGCCGCGAACGGCGTGCGCGCCGCGTTCCTCAACTCGACGCAGGGCCCCGACGAACGGTCCCGGGTCGAGCGTGCCGTGGTGCAGGGCGAGGTCGACATGCTCTACCTCGCGCCCGAGCGGCTCCGGCTCGAGTCCACCCGAGCGCTCCTCGACCGGGCACGTGTCTCGCTGTTCGCCATCGACGAGGCACACTGCGTCGCCCAGTGGGGCCACGACTTCCGCCCGGACTACCTCGAGCTGAGCGTCCTGCACGAGCGGTGGCCGACGGTGCCGCGCATCGCCCTCACCGCCACCGCGACGCCGCAGACCCACCGCGAGATCTCCGCCCGGCTCGGCCTCGACGACGCCGCGCACTTCGTCGCCGACTTCGACCGGCCGAACATCCAGTACCGCATCGAACCGAAGACCGGTGCGCTGCAGCAGCTGCTCACCTTCATCCGCACGGAGCACAGCGGCGACGCGGGCATCGTGTACTGCCTGTCCCGCAACTCCGTCGAGCGCACCGCGACCGCCCTGGCCGAGCAGGGGATCAACGCCCTGCCGTACCACGCGGGCCTCGACGCCCGGGTTCGTGCCCGCAACCAGTCGACGTTCCTGCGCGAGGACGGCGTCGTCATGGTGGCGACCATCGCGTTCGGCATGGGCATCGACAAGCCCGACGTCCGGTTCGTGGCGCACCTCGACCTGCCGAAGTCGGTCGAGGGCTACTACCAGGAGACCGGCCGTGCGGGTCGTGACGGGCTGCCGGCCACCGCCTGGCTCGCGTACGGCCTGAACGACGTCGTGCAGCAGCGGCGGATGATCGACCAGTCCGAGGGTGACGCCGCACACCGTCGGCAGCTCAGCGCCCACCTCGACGCCATGCTCAGCCTGTGCGAGACGATCGAGTGCCGCCGGGTGCGGCTGCTCGCGTACTTCGGACAGGAGAGCACGGCGTGCGGCAACTGCGACACCTGCATCGCGCCGCCGGAGTCGTGGGACGGCACGGTCCCCGCGCAGAAGCTGCTGTCCACCGTCGTGCGGCTCGAGCGCGAGCGCCGCCAGCGGTACGGCGTCTCGCACCTCGTCGACATCCTGATCGGCAAGCGGTCCCCCCGCGTGCAGGAACTCCAACACGACACCCTGGCGACCTTCGGCATCGGCGCCGACCTGTCCGAGGGCGAGTGGCGCGCGGTCGCGCGACAGGTGCTGGCCCAGGGCTACGCGGCGGTGTCGGGCGACGGCTTCGGCACGGTCGTCCTCAGTCCCACGAGCGCCGAGGTCCTGACCGGCAAGGTGGAGGTGCGGATGCGTCGCGACCCGGTCAAGGCTCCGCGGGCCGGACGCAGCAGTCGACGGACGGTCGTCACCGACATGCCGCAGGAAGCCGTCGGCCTGTTCGAGGCCCTGCGTGCCTGGCGTGCTGCCGAAGCCCGCGAGCAGGGCGTCCCCGCGTACGTGGTCTTCAACGACGCGACGCTCCGGGGGATCTCCGCCGTCCGACCCGCCGACGTCGACCAGCTCGGCGAGATCTCCGGCGTCGGCGCGGCGAAGCTCGAGCGGTACGGGCGCGCGGTCCTCGACGTCGTCGCCGCGGCCGACTGACCCTCGACCAGCACTGCATGCCGTTCCGGGCATGTGGCCTCCGCGCGCCTCATTACACTCGGTAGCTCGTCATCACGAGGAGGTCCGGTGTCCGGTTCGACGAAGTTCGCCACCGTGCTCAGTCGCGCGGTGGTGACCCCGCTCGCCCGGTTGCTGTGGCGCCCGAAGATCATCGGTCGTCGGAACGTCCCGAAGCGTGGTGCGGTGATCCTCGCGAGCAACCACCGCTCGTTCATCGACTCGCCCGCGATCACGCTCATGGCACCGCGCAAGGTGTCGTTCCTGGCGAAGCAGGAGTACTTCACGGGTTCGGGTCTCAAGGGAGCCGTCTCGCGGGCGTTCTTCGGCGGCATCGGCGCCATCGGGGTCGAGCGCGGCGCGGGTGCGGCGGCGCAGCAGGCCCTCGACCTCGGGCTGGCACGCCTTCAGGAGGGCGAGGCGTTCGCGATCTACCCGGAGGGCACACGCTCGCTCGACGGCCGGATCTACAAGGGCCGCACGGGTGTGGCGTGGCTGGCGCTGACGAGCGGCGCCCCCGTGGTGCCCGTCGCGCTCACCGGCACCGAGGACGTCCAGCCGGTCGGGTCCCGGCTGCCGAAGCTCGCCCGCGTGACGATCGAGTTCGGGCAGCCGATCGACCTGTCGTCCTTCGGTGAGGCGTCGTCCGGTCGTGCTCGGCGCCACGCGACCGATGCGGTGATGTCGGCGATCCAGGAGCTCAGCGGCCAGGAGCCGGCGAACGCCTACAACAACCCGCCCGCGACGATCGTGGAACGGGTCCGTCGTGCACTGCAGCCGGACGACCCGACCGCTGCCGCCGTCGACCCCGACTGATCCCCACGACTGTCCGGTCACTATTGCACATCTGAAATATCGATGGTTGAATGGCGGACGTGCCGCTCGGCACGCCGCCATCGCCGGTCGCCCGAGAACGACCAGCCACGACTTCCAGATCGGACCGTCCGCAGCATGTCCTCCACCCCGCTCTTCGACTCCATCGCCCAGCGTCGCGATCAGGCCGACGCTCCGCACTCCACTCCCGCACCGGCGCTCGCCGTCGTGACCCCGGTGCCGACCTCGCCGATGTCCGCGCCCGTCCGCCCGGGTGACTCCACGCTGGTGCCGGCCGCCCTCGTCGCCGCGATCGACGAGATCCCGGTGCGGGTGGCATCGGCCCTGGTGACCGAGGTCGCGATCCGCCCCGAGCACCTCGTCCTGGTCGAGACCGTCGCCGACGCGATCACCCGCGCGGTCGTCGACGCCGTCGTGTGCGAGCTGGACCGGATCGCCCGTGACGGCGTCGTCCGCGTCTGACCGGGCCGGGCGCCGCACGATGACGACCCCCGACGACGGCCTGCCCCGGCGCCCACGCGGTGCCGAGCGCCGCGCCGCCGACCGACCGACCGCGCCCCGGCCGCGCCGTGCACGGCACGCTGCACAGCCGGGGCCGCTCCGAGCCGCCGGGGTGGCGGTGCCCCCTCCCGCCACCCCGGCTTCCACCCAACCCACACGACGCATCCGGCGCACGCAGCCTGCCGCTCCCGTGCAGCCCGCCGCACCCGAGCATCCCGCCGCTCCCGCGCGCCGCCGCCCCGCGTCCTTCCGGATCCCCGCCCGGCGGACCCTCCCCGCCGCGGCGGTCACTGCCGTCACGTGCCTGTTCGTCGCGGTCGGCTCCCCGCAGACCGCCGTCGCCGCTCCGACAACTCCGGAAGCCACGTCGGCATCGGCCGGCATGCAGCACTTCGTCGCCGACGGTTCCACCGGGCCGACCGCCGGCCGCGACGACTTCTCGGTCGGCCGTGCTGCCGCAGCCCTCCGGGTCCCCGGTGGCTCGGGCCCGACCGGTGGAGCCGTCCGCCCCACGGTCGGTGCGATCCCCGACGCCGGTGGCTTCGGCTCCCGCTGGGTCGTTGGCTGTGCGGCCTGCTCGTCGAACCACCAGGGGGTCGACTTCGCCGCGGCCATCGGGACCCCGGTCGTCGCCGCGCTGCCCGGCCGGGTCGTCTCGGCGGGTGTCCTCGGTGGGTACGGCAACCAGGTCCTCCTGCAGCACGCCGACGGCACCGCGACCCGGTACGGGCACCTGTCGGTGATCGACGTCCGCCCCGGCCAGGTCCTCGGCGCGGGGGAGCGGCTCGGGGCCGTCGGCAACACGGGCGTCTCGACCGGCGCCCACCTGCACTTCGAGGTCATCGTGGCCGGCACCCCGATCGACCCGGCCGCCTGGCTGCAGGCTCGCGGGCTCCTCTGACGGCGTCGGGCGTAGCGTCGGAGCGGTCGCGGCACGGAGCCGCGCCAGGACGGAGACGCACGTGCGAGTGACGGTGTTGGGGACGGGTGCGATGGGTGCCGGCGTGGCGGGATCACTGCTCCGCGACGGCCACGAGGTGACGGTCTGGAACCGCAGTGCCGACAAGGCCTCGCCCCTGGGTGACCGCGGCGCGACGGTGACGAGCGACCCGGGCACTGCCGTCGAGCACGCCGAGGTCGTCCTGCTCACCCTGTTCGACACCGATGCGGTCGTCGACGTCCTCGAGCAGGCTGCCGGCGACGCCCCGACCGACGGCGTGTGGGTGCAGGCCTCGACGATCGGGGTCGACGGCACCGCGACGATCGTGCAGCTGGCCGAGAAGTACGGCATCACCCTCGTCGAGGCGATGATGCTCGGCACGAAGGCCCCCGCCGAACAGGGCAAGCTCACGATGCTCGCGGCCGGACCGGCGGACCTGCTCGACCGTGTCGACCCCGTGCTCGACGCGATCGGCGCGAAGACCGTCCGCGCCGGCGACCACGTCGGCGACGGCACCGCACTCAAGCTCGCCGCGAACGCCTGGATCGCCTCGATCACCGCGGCGACCGGGCAGTCCCTGGCCCTCGCAGCGGCGCTCGGGCTCGACCCCGCGCTGTTCCTGCAGGCCATCGAGGGCAGCGCGAGCGACTCCGCTTACGCCCACACCAAGGGCGCCGCGATGATCGCCCGCGAGTTCCCCGCCCAGTTCGCACTCGACGGGCTGCGGAAGGACATCGGGCTCATCACCGATGCCGCCCGGACCGCGGGGGTGTCCACCACGCTGCTCGAGGCACTCGGGCGCGTCTACGCCGATGCCAGCGCAGCCGGGCACGGGGGCGACGACATCGCCGCGGTCGGCACCGCGTTCTGACGCACGGGCGAACGCACGCGCACGCGCACCTGCACGGGTCGGCCGAGCGATCAGCCCCGACGGAACAGCCGCCGCAGGCGCTTCGTGAGCCGCCCCACGGCCTCGTCGTTCATGGTGTTGGCGAGGTCGAACGCCTCACGAGCGGGATCGGACCCGGCCTGGATGCGCCGGAGTGCGGCGTCGGCACGGGCCCGCGAGTCGAGCTCGGCGAACGGCATGTCGTCCTCGGGGTGGTGCTCGCCGCGAGGGTCCATGCGGTCCAGGCTACGCGCGACGGAGGTGGTCCGACCCGGCGTCGAGCTCGTCCACGACGCGGACCATCTCGTCCAGGAAGTCCACGACGACGGCCATCTCGTTGCTCGGCAGGTGCTCCGTGACCTCGAGCGCGCGGGCGTCGAGCTCCTCGATGACCCGGAGCGCGTGGCGCATCGAGGTGCCGGTGGCGGTGAGGATCACGCCACGGCGGTCGTTCGGATCGGCGTGCCGTTCGACGTGACCGCTGCGGACGAGCCGGTCGACGAGCGCCGACGTCGACGCCGCGGTGATCTCGAGCCGCTCGGCGAGGTCCTTCGCGTTGACGGTGCGGCCGTCGTGCTCGGCGTCGATCAGGAACCGGAGCGACAGCAGGGCGTTCTCGCCGATCCCCAGTGCCTCGCGCGCTCGGCGCTGGGCGGCGCTCTCGGCCGTTCGGTACCGCCGCAGGGCGTTGAGGACGTCCACGGCGGAGACCGCGGAGTCCTCGTACCAGTACCCCGCGGTGCTGGTCATCACCTCGGACGTCATGCCCCAATGCTAGACGCTCTAGTTAGATTGTCTAGCGAGCGCGGAGACGGGACACCTGCAACACCCGTGACGCGGTTCTGTAACACCCCGGCAACGCCGGCTCGTTAGGTTCTGGACATGCAGGAGCAGCCGTGCTGAGCCGCCTCGCGGGGAACGTCTTCCACGTGGGGAGCGCGGTGGAGCGCACCGACGTCGTCGCACGGTTGCTCGACGTCTACGTCGCCCGCCGCGAACCAGGCACCCTCGACGACGACCGGCTCGTGTCCACCGAGCTCCGCAGCGTCATCGGGACCACCGGCCCCGCGAACGACCCGGACCGCGCCGCCACCGTCGACGCCCTCGCGCTCGACCGGCACGAACCCGCGTCCATCGCCGCCGCGGTCGCCGTCGCCCGCGACCACGCACGCCGTGCCCGCGAGGTCGTCTCGAGCGAGCTCTGGGACTGCCTCGACGTCACGCGGTCGCGGATGCCCCGGAAGATCGCCCCGGACCGGGCGCACGAGTTCCTCGGCTGGGTGCGGGAGCGCAGTGCCCTCGCCATCGGTGTGGTCGAGGGGGACGCCAGCCGTGACGAGGTGTGGGAGTTCTTCACCCTCGGGCGCTCGCTCACCCGCTGCGCCTCCACCGCACGGCTGCTGGCGTCGCGGCTGCTCGAGCCGGACGCGGTCACCTCGTGGACGGCGGCGCTCCGGGCATGCGGCGCGGGCGAGGCCTTCCTGCGCGGCCGTGACCACGCCCCGGTGCCGTCCGACGCCGCCGCCTTCCTGCTCCTCGACGCGCACAGCCCGCGGTCCTTGCGCTTCACGGTGCACCGTGCGGCCGAGTGCCTGGCCGACGTCGCCCCGTCCTGCGTCGCGGACGAGGTTGCCGGGTTCGACGAGGTCCGCGCCCTGCTCGACGGCATCCCGGAAGAGTCGGCGCTCGCGGTGGCGGGTGACGTCGGGCAGCGGCTGGCGGTGGCTGCCGACCGCGTCGCCGCGGCCCTCGACGAGCGCGTCTTCGCGTCGTCCGCACCCGTCCTCTGAGCCGACCCGACCCGGCGCGTGTGGGGGAAGGCGGCTGGTCCGCGCGTCGTGACCGCGGCCGTGTGCCCGGGTGGCGCCGGACGGGAGGCCCGTGGCGACGCCGGTGCGGGCCTCCCGTCCGACGGTCGGTGCGTCACGGGCCGTCGGCCGACGGGCAGGGCGACCCGCCGGTCCGTCAGACGGCGCTGGAGCGGTCGGCGAGCGTCTCGTCGCGTTCCAGCTCGCGGCGGAGCGCCGCGCGCGAGCCGACCACCGGCACGGCGTGCGTGATCGCCAGGTGCAGCCGCGAGTCGGCGTCGTAGCGCAGCCGGACCCGCTGGTACCGGACGAGCCAGACGAGCGCGATCCCGAGCGCCACGAAGCCCGAGGCCGCGCCGACGACGATCGCCCAGCGTGGGCCGAAGGCGTCGGCGACGGCACCGACGAGCGGGGCGCCGATGGGGGTGCCGCCCGCGAAGATCGCCATGTAGAGCGCCATGACGCGTCCGCGCATCGCGGGTTTCGTCGTGGTCTGCACCAGGGCGTTCGCGGTGGTCATGAAGGTCAGGGACGCGAGCCCGACGAACACCAGCACGATCGCGAAGGTCCAGTACGTCGGGGCGAGGGCAGCGGCGGTGCACGCGAGCCCGAACCCGCCGGCGGCGAGCACGAGGGTGCGCATCCGCGGCTTGTCCCGGCGTGCGGAGAGCAGCGCACCGAGCACCGAGCCGATGGCCATCACCGAGTTGAGCAGTCCGAATTCGCCGGCGCCCTGGTGGAACTCGACCCGCGCCATCGTCGAGGTGAAGATCGGGAAGTTCACGCCGAACGTGCCGACGACGAAGATCATGCAGAGCACGACGACGATGTCCGGTCGGGTGCGCACGTACCGGAAGCCGGCGACGATCTGCCCCTTGCCGCGGCCCGCCCGGACCCGTTCGGCGAGCTGCGCGGGGTCGACGAACCGGAGTGCGAGCAGGACGGCCAGGAACGACCCGGCGTTGATGACGAACACCCATCCGGAGCCGATCGCCGCGATGAGCACACCGGCGACCGCGGGGCCGATCAGGCGTGCGGCGTTGAACGACGCGGAGTTCAGGGCGACGGCGTTCGAGACGTCCTCGCCCTGCACGACGTCGGAGACGAAGGCCTGCCGGATCGGGGCGTCGAACGCGGCGACGATGCCGAGTGTCAGGGCGAAGCCGTACAGCGCGAGCAGGGTGGCGGTGTGCGTGAGGACCATGACGCCGAGTCCCAGCCCGAGCAGCCCCATCAGGCCCTGGGTGAGCATGAGCATCTTCCGGCGGTCGAACCGGTCGGCGGCGAGCCCGGTGAGCGGCAGGAGCAGCAGCTGGGGGCCGAACTGCAGGGCCATCGTGATGCCCACCGCGACGGCGTTGTTGTCCGAGAGCTGGGTCAGCACGATCCAGTCCTGGGCGGTGCGCTGCATCCAGGTGCCGACGTTCGACACCAGGGCTCCGGCGAACCAGATGCGGTAGTTGCGTCCGGCGAGGGAGCGGAACATGGCGGTCACTGCTGGGCCAGCCTCCTCATGATCTCGGTGGCGTCGGCGAGGGTGCTCCGCTCGTCGGCGGTGAGTGCTGCGAGTCGCGGGGAGAGCCAGCCGTCACGGCGGCGTCGGGTCTCCTCGACGAAGGCGGCTCCGGCTGGCGTCGCACCGAGCAGCACCTTGCGGCGGTCGTCGCCGTGTCCGCACTTCGACACCAGGCCCCGCTCGACCAGCACCGCGATGGTCTTCGTCATCGACGGCGGGGTGACGCCGTCCTGCCGACTCAGGTCGGCCAGGGTCATGGCGCCGTCGCGGTGCAGTCGAGCGAGGGCGGAGAACTGTGCGTCCGTGACACTCGAGTCGGCCTTCTGGGCACGGAGGGTGCGGGACAGCCGGTTCACCGCGATGCGGAGGTCGGTGGCGTCGGTCATCGGTCGTTAGCCTATCTCATTAGTTCAGCGAACGAACTTCATTTCGGGTGTACCGTGGTTGTAGACAACACGTGTTGCCGAGAGAGAAGGAGAACATGTCCGAGTTCGAGGGCAAGGTCGCCGTCGTTACCGGTGGTGGCAGCGGCATCGGTGAGTCGGTCGCGAAGGAGCTCGCCGCGGCGGGCGCCACGGTGGTCGTCGCCGACATCAACCTGGCGGGCGCCGAGCGCGTCGCCGCGTCGATCGTGGAGGCCGGTGGCACCGCCCGCGCGTTCGAGGCCAACTCCGCGGTCGCCGCGGACAACGAGCGCATGGTGCAGTTCGCGGTCGACACGTTCGGCGCGCTGCACCTGGCCGTGAACAACGCCGGCATCGGCGCAGCACCGCAGCCGATCGGCGAGTACGACATCGCCGCCTGGGACCGCGTCCGTGCAGTCGACCTGGACGGCGTCTTCTACGGGCTGCGCTACGAGATCCCCGCGATGGTGGCCGCCGGTGGTGGTGCGATCGTGAACATGGCTTCGGTGCTCGGCACGGTCGGCATGGCCCAGAACGCGGCCTACGTCGCCTCGAAGCACGCGCTCGCCGGGCTGACCAAGGTCGCGGCGCTCGAGTACTCGTCGCAGGGCGTCCGCACGAACGCCGTGGGCCCCGGGTTCATCGACACCCCGCTGCTCCGCAAGTCGCTCTCGCCCGAGGCCATCGCGGCGCTCGAGGACGAGCACGCCTCGAAGCGGCTCGGCACCGACGCCGAGGTCGCCGCGCTCGTGCTGTTCCTGCTGAGCGACAAGGCCTCGTTCATCACGGGCAGCTACCACCTGGTGGACGGCGGCTACTCCGCCCACTGACGGGTCGGGTGCACCTGGTCGTTCCGGGCGTACCTGGTCGAAACGGGCGTACCTGGTCGGTTCTTCCGACCAGGTACGCCCGTTTCCGCTTTCCAGCGCGGGTGCGATGGGAAGGAACGTCGGACGGGAGGCCCGCCCAGCGTGCGCCGGTCGGCTCGCGCTGGGCGGGCCTCCCGGCCTTCAGAGCCGCGCGTCCGTCAGGATCGCGTCGTGCGGGAGCAGGGCGTGCACGCCCCACGTGCGGTTCGCGACCTGCGTGATGCGCATGCTCACCGCCACGCTCGCCATCGCGAGGGCCTCGGCGCGGCCGATGCCGTGCAGCCCCGCGATCCAGTCGACCATCCGGTCGAGCGCCGTGGCCGTCGCGACGTTGAGGTCGGCGTCGAAGCCGAAGGTGATGCGTCCGGCGGGGGTGTCGGCGTGCACGCCCTCGACGGGGGCCGCATCGAGGAGCGTCAGGGTCATCGTCGTCGTCATGCCGCACTCGACCGCCGTGCCGGAGACCTCGCCGTCGCCCTGGGCCGCGTGCCCGTCGCCGACGTGGAGCAGGGCGTCCGGCACCGTCACGGGCAGGTACAGGGTGGAGCCGGCGACGAGCTCACGGCAGTCGACGTTGCCGCCGCCGACCGTGCGGGGCGGGATCGTCGAGTGTTCGCCGGTGGGCTCGGGTGGGACGCCGACGACGCCGAGGAACGGTGCGGTCCGTACCCCGAGGCCGAGCTGGTTCACGGCGACTCCGGCAGCCACGTCGATGTCCCAGAGCAGCGGGCCGCGCGACGCCGGGTCGGTCAGGCCGAGTGCGCGGTTCACCGGGGAGTCGACCCCGCCCAAGGCCGTGTAGCCCCAGTCGTCGGGCACGAGGTCGTCGAAGTGCACCGCCAGGACCATCCCCGGACGTGCTCCCGCGACGGCGATCGGCCCGACCAGGCAGTGGCCCCGGCGCGGGTCGATCAGGGTCGGGGCGTCCAGGCCCGGGCCCGGCTGGCGTTCCGTGTAGCCCGCGGCGCTCAGGGTGCGGACGGTCACCGTGTCGCCCGGTTCGACGGTCAGGACCGGCTGGCGTTCGGCGGTGAAGACGTCGACGGCGGAGTCGACCGTGGCGTCGAGGTGGTGGGTGGTCACCGTTCGATCATCCCAGGCGGGGCGGGTGCGGGGGCGGTTCCGGTCGTACCTGGTCGGATCAGGCGTACCTGGTCGAATCGGGCGTACGTGGTCGGAGGTTCTGACCAGGTACGCCCGATTCCACCAGCCATCGCGGGTGTTCTGGGAAGGAACGTCCTCAGTGGAACTGGGGGATCGTCAACCAGATGCCCGCCAGCACCGCGGCGATGCACAGCGCGAAGCACAGCACGGCTCCCGCCAGTGCCGCCGGCGGGGTGTGCCCGGAGCGCGGGGTCTCGTCGGAGTACTGCGTGTGCTCGCCGCCCGCGTCGTCCGGCTGCCCCGTGCCGAGCAGCCGCAGGCCGAGCGTGTACACGAGCACCAGGCCCACGGCGGCCACGAAGCCGACGCCGGCGACCGTGCCGATCGCGGTGAAGTCGATGTCCATCGTCGTTCCCCTCAGTTCGTCGCGCCGGTCGGCTGCGGCTCGGCCTGCTCGGCCGGCCCGGACTCGGTCGTGATGTCCTCGTGCGAGATCGGCTTGCGCTTGGCGAGCACGTAGAAGGTGAGCCCGCCGGCCAGTGCGAGGACCGCGACGAGCACCAGCCCGAAGGCCGAGGTCGACGCGAGCCAGGTGGCGAGCGCCCCGACCACCGCAGCGGCCGGCAACGTGATGACCCATGCGATGACGATGCGGCCGACGACCGACCAGTGCACGTCGGCGAGCTTCTTGCCGAGGCCCGAGCCGACGACCGCGCCGCTCGTCACGTGGGTCGTCGAGAGCGCGAAGCCCAGGTGCGACGAGATGAGGATCGTCGCGGCGGAGCTCGTCTCGGCGGCGAAGCCCTGCGGCGACTGCACGTCGGAGATCTTCTTGCCGACGGTCTGCATGATCCGCCAGCCGCCCATGTACGTGCCGAGGCCTATCGCGAGCCCGCAGGCCAGGATCACCCAGAGCGCCGGACCGGTGCCGGCGGCCTGGTAGTTCGCGGCGATGAGGGTCAGCGTGATGACGCCCATCGTCTTCTGCGCGTCGTTCGTGCCGTGCGCGAGCGACACCAGCGACGCCGAGATCGTCTGCCCGTGCCGGAACCCGGTCGCCGCACCGTGCGTCGTCGCGTTCTTCGTGAGCACGTACGCCAGGTACGTCGCGACCAGGGCGATCACCCCGGCGATGACCGGGGAGAGCAGCGCCGGCAGCACGACCTTCGACACCACCGTCGCCCAGCTGATCGAGTTCAGCCCCGCGCCGATGATCGAGGCGCCGATGAGCCCGCCGAACAGCGCATGGGTGGACGAGGACGGCAGCCCGAGGTACCAGGTCGCCAGGTTCCAGAGCACCGCGCCGACGAGCCCCGCGAAGATCATCGTGGGGGAGATGTGGATGCCGTCCTGCCCCTCGCGGATGATGCCCTGCGAGACGGTCTTTGCGACCTCGGTGGACAGGAACGCGCCGACCACGTTGAGCACGGCGGAGATGAGCACGGCGGTCCGGGGCTTGAGCGCTCCCGTGGCGACCGACGTGGCCATGGCGTTCGCGGTGTCGTGGAAGCCGTTCGTAAAGTCGAACACGAGGGCCACGACGATCACCAGCGTGACGATGACGATGACGTCCATGCGCAGGACGCTAGGCCCGCCTGGAACCCGCTGCGTGAACGCCGGGTGAACAGGTCCGGGATGGAGCGCGTCTGCGAGGATGCTCACGTGCCCACCTTCTCCGCCGCTCGCGGCGACGCCTCGTTCACCGACGCCCACGGCGTCGAGATCGTCTACTCGACCTGGCGTGCGGCGCGGCCGAAGGGTGTCGTGCAGATCGCGCACGGGGTCGGGGAGCACGGGCTCCGGTACGAACCGCTCGCGCAGGACCTGGTGCGCGCCGGCTACACCGTGCACGCGAACGACCACCGCGGGCACGGACGCACCGGCCTGACCCAGTGGGACGGCGACCACACCAAGCTCGGTCGGCTCGGCCCCGGCGGCCTGCGCGCGGCGATCGCCGCGGTGGAGCAGATGAGCGCGGTCGCGCGGGCCGACGAACCCGGGTTGCCGCTCGTGCTGCTCGGGCACTCGTGGGGGTCGCTCATGGCGCAGCGGATCGTGAACACCTCGTCGGACCGCTACGACGGCGTCGTCCTGTCCGCGAGTGCCTACCGGCTGCCCGGCTGGATGAACAGCGGCGACCTCAACGCCCGGCACGCGGGGTCGGGGCCCACCAAGTACGAGTGGCTCACCCGCGACCGGAAGATCATCGACGCGATGACGGTCGACCCCCTGGCGGTCGAGGCCGACGTCATCGGGCTGTTCGGGCTCGCCGACACGCTCCGGCTGCTCGGGGTCCCGCGACGGGGCATCCCGCACGACCTCCCGATGCTGCTGCAGGTCGGCTCCGACGACAGCCTCGGGGGTCCGCGCTCGATCGAGCGTCTGGCGCAGGCGTACCGCCGACGCGGACGACTGTCCGACGTGACCGTGCAGGTGTACGAGGGCGCGCGGCACGAGGTCTACAACGAGACCAACCGCGCCGAGGTCATCGGCGACCTGGTCGCGTGGCTCGACCGGGTGACGGAGCGCTGACGGCGCTCGCCGCGTCCTGCGACGCGACCGGCGGCGGCCTGGAGGCCCGTGGCGGCGCCGCCACGCGCCTCCAGGCCGCGTCACCAGGCCGGCTCACTGCCGGGCCGTCGGCCGTCCGGAATAGGGTTGCGGCATGCACGGTGAGTACAAGGTCCCCGGAGGCAAGCTGGTCGTCGTCGACCTCGAGGTCGTCGACGGCACGATCCAGCAGTTCCGCCTGGCGGGTGACTTCTTCCTGGAACCCGACGACGCGCTGCCGCTCATCGACGCGGCCGTGAACGGGCTCCCCGCCACCACCGACGCCGCGGGCATCGCCGCAGCCGTGCGGGCGGCTCTGCCGACCGATGCGGTGCTGCTCGGCTTCACGCCCGAGTCCGTCGGCGTCGCGGTGCGCCGTGCGCTGTCGCGGGCCTCGACCTGGCGCGACCACGACTGGCAGATCGTGCACGAGGGGCCGATCAGCCCGAACGAGCACCTCGCGCTCGACCAGGTGCTGACCGAAGAGGTCGGTGCCGGCCGTCGCGGTCCCACGCTGCGCATCTGGGAGTGGGACCAGCCGGCCGTCGTGATCGGCTCGTTCCAGTCGCTCAAGAACGAGGTCGACCCGGCCGGCGCCGAGAAGTACGGCGTGCAGGTGGTCCGACGCATCTCCGGCGGCGGCGCGATGTTCATGGACGCCGGCGCCGTGATCTCGTACTCGCTCTACGTGCCGTCCGACCTGGTGCAGGGCATGACGTTCGCCGACTCGTACGCGTTCCTCGACGAATGGGTGATCGAAGCGCTCAAGTCGCTCGGCATCGAGGCGTACTACCAGCCCCTCAACGACATCACCTCGACCAAGGGCAAGATCGGCGGGGCCGCGCAGAAGCGCCTCGGCACCGGTTCGCTGCTGCACCACGCCACCATGAGCTACGACATGGACGGCGAGAAGATGGTCCAGGTGCTGCGCATCGGGCGCGAGAAGATGAGCGACAAGGGCACCACCAGCGCTGCGAAGCGCGTCGACCCGCTCCGCTCGCAGACGGGGCTGTCCCGCGCCGAGATCATCGAGCGGCTGATCGGCACCTTCACCCGCCTCTACGGGGCGACCGAGGGGCACGTGACCGAGGCCGAGCGCGAGCGGGCGCAGGAGCTGGTGCGGACGAAGTTCGCGACGAAGGAGTGGCTCGAGCGGGTGCCGTGAGCCCTGCTCGGTCGACGGTTGGCGCGACGACCGGAGCTGAGGGGGGACGTCCCGGCCGCCGCTGGTTCGAGTGTGCGCCTCGACCTCATGAACCAGACGTGTGGATGATGAGAATCCCCCGCGCGGCTGATCCGCTCGCCGCGCAGCCCACGTAGCGTCGCTGCCGTGAACTGGTTGATCTTCCTGGGGGCGGTGGCCGCCGTGGCCGTCGTGGTGTGGATCGCCGATCGCATGGGGTGGATCGACCTGTCGAACAAGTCCCAGCGCAGCGGCGGATCCGGAGGCATGGGCGGGATGCTGGACGAGGTGTTCGCACCGACCCGGCACGAGACGCAAGCCGAGTACGAACGGCAGGCGCGCCTGCCGAAACAGGCCCCGTCACCGGCGGACCACGACCACGACCTGCTCAGCGGCAGCGTGCTCATCCAGGTGCCGACGGTGCGGAGCGCCGGGCGGCACGAGGCCCGCGCGGGGACGCACGACCGGTCGTACTGAGCTGACGGGCGCCGCGCTCGTGTGTGCGTCGCTCGCTTCAGCGCGTCGTGAGCTCCTGGTAGTCCGGGTGCCGCTCGATCCACGCGTGCACGTAGCTGCACTGCGCGACGACCCGGCGTGACGAACTCGCACGCACGTCGTCGAGGGCGTGCTGCACCAGGATCGACGCGTGCCCACCACCGCGGTGCTCGGGATCGACCTCGGTGTGCACGAAGCGGATCTCGTCGCCGTCGATCTCGTACGCCGCGAGGCCGATGACCTCGCCGTCCTCGATCAGGGAGTACTGCTGCTTGTCGGTGTCGTTGCGGACCTCGGGTGCTGCTGCCATGCAATCGACCGTACGCCGGGGCCTGGGCGCGCGCTCTGTGCTGCACGCTGGCTCCGTGCACTGCACTGCGCGGTGCGGTGCGCGTCGAGCGTGCTCGCTCGGTGCGCGACAATGGGTCCGTGCGCAGGGGAGACGACCGAGGCCCGGACCGCGTCGTCCTCGGCGACGCCCTCGACGTGGTCCCCGCGTACCCGGACGGCTCCTTCACGCTGGTGTACCTGGACCCGCCGTTCAACACCGGCCGGTACCAGCGTCGGCACGCGACGTCCGCCGTGCCGAAGGCCGACGGTCCGGTGATGGGGTTCCACGGCCGGACCTACGAGCGGGTGCGCGGTGACCTGATGCGCTTCGACGACCGGTTCGAGGACTACTGGTCGTTCCTCGAACCCCGACTCATCGAGGCCTGGCGACTGCTCGCCACTGACGGCACGCTGTACCTGCACCTCGACTACCGCGAGTCGCACTACGCCAAGGTGCTGCTCGACGCGCTGTTCGGCCGCGAGTCGTTCCTGAACGAGATCGTGTGGGCCTACGACTTCGGCGCCAAGTCCAAGACGCGCTGGCCCACCAAGCACGACACGATCCTGGTCTACGTGAAGGACCCGTCGCGGTACTGGTTCGACTCCGAGGCCGTCGACCGCGAGCCGTACATGGCGCCGGGGCTCGTCACACCCGAGAAGCGCGAGCGCGGCAAGCTGCCCACCGACGTCTGGTGGCACACGATCGTGTCGCCGACCGGCCGCGAGAAGACCGGCTACCCCACGCAGAAGCCCGAGGGGGTGCTGCGGCGGATCGTGCAGGCGTCCTCACGCGAGGGGGACTGGGTGCTCGACTTCTTCGCGGGCAGCGGGACCACGGGCGCGGTGGCGCAGGCGTTGGGGCGGCGATACGTGCTGGTGGACGACAACCCGGCAGCGATCGACGTGATGCGGAAGCGGTTGCCGGGGGCGTCGTTCGAGGTGGCTGAGGCCGGGGCGGGGTCGGCCGTCTGAGGCGGCGGGGTCTGCGACGATCCACGAGTCGTTCGACGCGTGGATCGTCGGAACATGCATACGCAACGAGCGACGATGTCGACGTCGCACGACGTCGACGGTGTCGCTCCCGCGCGGCTGCAACAGTTGCAGACGCGCAGATGCGACGAGGTCGCTGTCGTACGACAGCGACCTCGTCGTTCGGCATCAGTGAGCGAGCGCCCGCACCGACTACTCCGCGGAGTGCCGCCCGTGCGCGTGGGCGTCGTCAGCGTCCGGCCGGGAGGCCCGGCTCGCCTCCGCCGCGTCGGCTCCGGCCCCGGGGGCATCCGGCTCCACGACCGGGGCAGCGTGGGCAGCCCGGGTCCGGATGGCACCGGTCGTCGTCGGGGGCTCGTCGACCGGCGCAGCCGCCGAGTGTGCACCGTGCGTCGTGGCGTTCGGCAGCGGCGCACGGGTGTCGTCGACCCCGTGCGGCAGCACCGAGACGTCCGACGCCCCGGCGGCGCGGGCAGACCGCGGCTGCACGTCCGGCGACGTCGGCACGTCCGGCGAGGTCGGTACGTCGGCGGAGGACGACCGCGTCGGCACCGGACCAGCCCCGGGTGCCGCGGCGGCAGCGGCTGCAGCGGCGCTCCCGTCCGACCCCGCACCGGCAGCGGTGCGTGCGGCATCGGCCTGCTCCTGCAGCGCCGAGGTCTTGCGGAGCGGCGGCACCCGGAAGAACCACGTCAGCACGAACGCGAGCAGGATCACCGCGAGGCCGACGTAGTAGACGCGGACGGCCGAGTCGCTGAACCCGACCAGGAACGGACGGCTCAGCCGGGGGTCCGCCCCGTTCAGGAACGACGTGTCGCTCGTCGCCGAGTCGGTGGACGAGCTCGCGGCCGAGTCACCGCTCTTGAGCTGCTTGATGAGCGTCGGGGCGACCTGGTCGACGACGTTCTCCCGCTGCGCCTTGTCCGAGTAGTCGATCTGCAACTTGCCGTCGACGACCGAGGCGTTCGCCTTCGTGGCCGCCGTCTCGAGCGCCTGTTGCTCGGCTGCGGGCTTCGCGTCGTCGACCTGCTGGGCGATGATCGTGTCCGCGGCGGCGGCGGGGACCGTGCCCGCGGCGACCTGCCGCTGCACGGCTGCGGTCACCTGCTTGGTCACAGCGGCATCTGCGGCCTGCTTCGCCTGCGCGGTGCCCTGGTCGAGACCGTCCTGCACGTTCTTCTGCACCGGGTCGACGATCTTCGTCCAGATCTCGTCCATCACGCCCTGGTTCTTCGACGCGTTCGCGACCGAGGGCGTCATCGCGGCGTTGAGCGCGCTCTTCAGGTCGGACTCGTTCTGCATCGCGGCGCTGATGTTCGTCGGCATCAGGGTGAACAGCACGGAGAGCAGGACAGCGGTGCCCATCGTGCCGCCGATCTGGCGGAAGAACGTCGCGGCGCTCGTGGCGACACCGATGTCCCGCGGCGAGACCGAGTTCTGCGCGGCCAGGGTCAGCGTCTGCATGAGCTGCCCGAGTCCGAGCCCGATGCCGAACATGCCGAGCATCAGGAACCACAGGGGCCGGTCGGCGGTCAGGAACGTCAGGACCGTGAAGCCGATCGCCGTGAACGCCGTCCCGGTGATCGGGAAGACCTGGTAGTTGCCGGTGCGGGAGATGATCTGGCCGGAGGCGATCGACGAGATCATCAGGCCGAGCACCATCGGCAGCATGGCGAAGCCGGACTCGGTCGGGGTCACGCCCTTGACGATCTGCAGGTACAGCGGGATCGTCAGCATCGCGCCGAACATGCCGAAGCCGACCAGCACGGACAGGATCGCGGACATCGAGAACACCCGTGACCCGAACAGCTTCATCGGCAGGATCGCGTCGTCGCCCATGGCTCGCTCGACGATGATGAACGCGATCAGGCCGAGGGCACCGATGGCGTAGCAGGCGAAGGCGGCGGGGGAGTCCCAGCCCCACTCACGGCCCTGCTCGGCGATGAGCAGCAGCGGCACGAGCGTGACGATGACGAGCGTCGCGCCCCACCAGTCGATGCGGGGCTTGCCCCGGTCGCCGAACTTCGGCAGGTGCAGGAACGTCAGCACCATGAACAGGGCGATGATGCCGATCGGCACGTTGATCAGGAACACCCAGCGCCAGCCGGCGATGAACAGCAGCTGGTCCGCGCCGGCGAAGACGCCACCGACGAGCGGCCCGATGACGGACGAGATGCCGAAGACCGCCAGGAAGTAGCCCTGGTACTTCGCCCGCTCGCGTGGGGCGAGCATGTCGCCCATGATCGCCAGCGGCAGGGACATCAGACCACCGGCACCCAGGCCCTGCAGTGCGCGGAACCCGGCGAGCATGAGCATCGAGTCGGAGAACGACGCCGCGAACGAACCGACGATGAAGATGCCGATCGCGGTGATGAAGAGCGGCCGGCGACCGAAGATGTCGGAGAGCTTGCCGTAGATCGGGGTCGTCACCGTCGACGCGATGAGGTACCCGGTGGTGACCCAGGCCTGCTGGTCGAGCCCGTGCAGGTCGTCACCGATGGTGCGGATCGCGGTGCCGACGATCGTCTGGTCGAGGGCACCGAGGAACATGCCGGCCATCAGGCCGTAGATCACCAACAGGATCTGTCGGTGGTTCATCACGACGTTGGACGCCGTGGTGGGGGCCGCGGGTGCGGTCGCCGTCTGGGTCATGAGCAGGGTCTCCCGGGGTACCGATGCGCTGGCAGAACGATTTTTGCGCTGCCTGCAAAGTTACAACTGCCGCAAGTGCTCGGTCGCACCGAGACGGCTTCCTGAGTGGATCGGCAGTCACGGTACGCCCAGTTGGCCCCGGTGGCACACGGCCTGGAGGCCCGGCTCAGTTCCGGCGGACGGGCTGCGGTGTCCGAGACCCGCAGCCCGTCCGACGAGGGCGCTACGCGCCCAGTGCTGCGTCGACGATCTCCTTGGCCTCGCGCTGCACCTGCTCGAGGTGCTCCTGCCCGACGAAGCTCTCCGCGTAGATCTTGTAGACGTCCTCGGTGCCCGACGGTCGCGCGGCGAACCACGCCTTGTCGGTCACGACCTTCACGCCGCCGACGGCTGCGTCGTTGCCCGGGGCCTTCGACAGCTTCGCGGTGATCGGGTCACCGGCCAGGGTGTCCGCGGTGATGGCGTCGCCGTCGAGCTTGCCGAGGCGCGCCTTCTGCTCCTTCGAGGCCGCGGCGTCGACGCGCTGGTAGACCGGCGCGCCGAAGCGCTCGGTCAGCTCGGCGTAGAGCTGCGACGGGGTCTTGCCGGTGACGGCGACGATCTCGGACGCCAGGAGCGCCAGGATGATGCCGTCCTTGTCGGTGGTCCACGCGGTGCCGTCGGTGCGCAGGAACGACGCTCCCGCGGACTCCTCGCCGCCGAAGGCCACGGAACCGTCGATCAGGCCGGGGACGAACCACTTGAAGCCGACCGGGACCTCCCACAGGCGACGGCCCAGGGACTCGGCGACGCGGTCGATGATGCTCGACGACACCAGGGTCTTGCCGATCGCGGCGTCGTCGCGCCACTCGGGCCGGTGTGCGTAGAGGTACTCGATCGCGACCGCGAGGTAGTGGTTCGGGTTCATCAGCCCGCCGTCGGGCGTGACGATGCCGTGCCTGTCGGAGTCGGCGTCGTTGCCGGTCAGGACGTCGAAGTCGTCCTTGCGGGCGAGCACCGAGGCCATCGCCGAGGGGCTCGACGGGTCCATCCGGATCTTGCCGTCCCAGTCGAGCGTCATGAACGCCCACGTGGGGTCGACCTCGGGGTTCACGACGGTCAGGTCGAGGCCGTAGTGGTCGCGGATGGCGTTCCAGTACGGCAGCGAGGCGCCACCGAGCGGGTCGGCGCCGATCTTCACGCCGGCACGCTTGATCGCGGCGATGTCGATGATGTTCTCGAGGTCGGCGACGTACGTGTTCAGGAAGTCGTAGCGCTCGGGCTCGGCGTCTTCGGTGCGCTGCACCTCGGCGTTGCCGCCCTCGATGATCGCGTTCGCCCGGTTCGCGATCCAGCTCGTGGCGTCGCTGTCGGCGGGACCGCCGTGCGGCGGGTTGTACTTGAAGCCGCCGTCGCGGGGCGGGTTGTGGCTCGGCGTGATGACGATGCCGTCGGCCGTGTCCGGGTTGCCGGCGCGGTTGTAACGGATGATCGCGTGGCTCAGTGCGGGCGTCGGCACGAAGCCGTCCTCGCTGTCGGCGAGCACGCGCACGCCGTTGGCGGCGAGGACCTGCAGGGCGGTCTGCTCCGCGGGGGCGGAGAGCGCGTGGGTGTCGCGGCCGATGAAGAGCGGCCCGTCGGTGCCCTGGTCGCGGCGGTACTCCACGATCGCCTGCGTGATGGCGGCGATGTGGGTGTCGTTGAAGGCGGTGTCGAGCGACGACCCCCGGTGTCCGGACGTGCCGAACACGACCTTCTGCTCGGGGACCGAGACGTCGGGCACTCGGTCGTGGTAGGCGGCGAGGAGCTCGTCGAGGTCGACGAGGTCGTCTGCGGTCGCTGGGGTGCCGGCGCGGTCGTTCATGCGTCCATCCTGGCATCGGCCGCCCTGGCGCGTTCGGGGGAAGTGCACCGGAGGTCGGGGGAACGCGAGCGAGCGGCCGCCCCACCCGGGTTGAGGGGGGACCCCCGGGGTGGACGACCGCTCGCGGTCTGTGGAGGCAGGTGCCTCAGGCGGTGCGGAACGAACCCGTCGCCGTGCGGAACGAGCCGGTCACGGTGCGCGTCGAGGACGTCGCGGTGCCGGGACGGCGGAACTGCGTGTCGACGAAGCGGCCGAGTGCGCGGCCGGTGCCGGTGCCGGTGTAGCTGCCGATCGGGCTGCGGGTCGCGTCGCCGGTGAAGGCGCCGAGCTCGGCGCGGGACTCGAGGCCGGTCACGTAGGCGCCGCCCAGGGGGTTCTGACGGTTCTGCATGGGTGCTCCTCGTCGTCGTGCCGAGGTCCGCGGGTCACCGAGCCGGCGACCGCGACGCCGTCGGCTGATGACCACCACTCTACGCACTTGTCTTGCATCATGCAAAACAAGCGCGTGTCGGAGACTCAGGCGAGCAACTCGCAGAAGTTCCGGCCCTCGGCCGTCCAGCTCTGCCGCGCGACCAGTCCGGCTTCCGCCGCGTGCCGGTGCAGGGCGTCGAGGCCGACCTCGGCCCAGGGGAACCCGGCGCTCTCGTTGCCGTCGGCGTCGACCACCCGGGCGGTGTACACGCGGTCGGCCGTGACCTCGGGGTTCGTCTCCACGATGACCCGGCCGCCGGCTCGTACGATCTCGCGGCAACGGGCGAGCAGGGCGGTGGGGTCGCCGCCGATGCCGATGTTGCCGTCGATCACGAGCGCGGTGTCCCAGTGGCCCTCGTCGGGCACGGCGTCGAACACGGAACCCTGCAGGGCGGTGCCGCCGGAACGCTGCGCGATGGCGACGGCCTCGGCGGAGACGTCCACGCCGAGCGCCGGGATGCCCCGGGAGCGTGCGGCGACGAGCATCCGGCCGGGGCCGCAGCCGATGTCGATGACCCCGCCGTCGACGTCGTCGAGCAGCGAGCGGTCGACACGGTCGGCGGCGGCGCTCCAGCGGCCGACGTCCATCGTGGTGACGGCGTCGGGACGGTCGGCGTCGGTCAGGCGCAGGTGGCCGTCGGTGCGGAGCGCACGGGCGTACGGCTCGCCGCCGCCGGCACCGAACGAGACGGGTGCGTGCATGGTCATCGGGTGCTCCCCACGGTCTCGGCACGGAGTGCCCGGGTGAAGTCGGAGTCGGGTGCGAGGTCGGCGACCCGCTCGGCGTCCGGCATGGTGTCGACGTCGAGCAGCTCGCCGAGCACGCCCACGTCGAGTCCGGCGTCGGTCAGGCGTGCGAGCTGCACGGCTCCGGTGTCGTCGCGCGACATCGGGACGCCGCGCAGCAGGTCGCCGGTGGGCTCGCGCAGGTACAGCGACCAGAAGCCGCCGTCCTCGGCCGGGCCGAACCAGGCGTCGCGGGCGGCGTCGTCGAACACCGGTGCGAGGTCCGCGGTGGACACCTGCGGGGTGTCCATGCCGACGAGCAGCAGCGGACCGTCGACGGCGTCGAACAGGAACCCGAGGCGCTCGTCCAGGCCGCCACCGGGCTGGTGCAGCACCTCGAACCCGTCGGCCGCGGCGGGCACGACGTCGCCGTCGAAGAACAGGACCCTGCGAGCGGCGGGGAGTGCGCGGACGGTCGCCAGGGTGTCGGCGAGGCTCGCGGACGCGACGCGAGCGGCGCCCTCGGGGGAGAGCGCCGGCGTCAGCCGGGTCTTCACCTTGCCGGGCAGGCACTCCTTCGCCACGACCGCGACAGTGACGTCGGTGCGCGCAGCGTCGCTGACGGGGGTCGGGTCGGCGGTCACGAGCGGGCCTCCTCGACCACGGGGGTGGACTCGGCCGCCTGGCGGAGCGGTCCCGGCGCGACGACCCGGACACGGGCCTCCCGGCGGTACGCACGGAGCAGACGGGACATGTCCCGCACCGCGTTGATCGTGCCGCGGAGCGTGCCGGTGACCTTGCTGTCGCCGATGCGCTGCGCGTACCCGATGTCGGACTCGTCGACGCGCCAGCCGGCGGCGTGCGCGGCCAGGACCATCTCGAGCGGGTAGCCGCTGCGGCGGTCGCGCAGGTCGAGGGAGACGAGGTCCTCGCGGCGCATCACGCGCATCGGGCCGAGGTCGCGCAGACGGTAGCCGGTCGCGCGGTGCATGAGGACGGCGAGGACGCGGTTCGCGAAGCGCGCGTGCGGGGCCCACGCACCGCGGCCCGTCGGGACGCGACGGCCGAGTGCCAGGTCGACGCGGCCACTGGCCACGCGGTCGACCAGGGGCGGGAGCTCGGCGGGGTCCATCGAGGCGTCGGCGTCGCAGAACGCGACGAAGTCGGCGGTCGCCGCGGCGACCCCGGCGGCACAGGCCGAACCGAAGCCTTTGACGGGCTCCGTCACCACCAGGGCACCGTGGGCGCGGGCGACGTCGGCCGATCCGTCGGTCGATCCGTTGTCGACGACGATGGCCCGGTAGCCCGGGGGGAGCCGCGCGATGACCTTCGGCAGGGCGTCCGCCTCGTCGAGGCACGGCAGGATCACGTCGACAGTCATGTCCGTCATTCGGTGCGGTCGGTCGGATCGACGGGTCTGTCCTGGCATGCACTCGACACAACACGACGACGCGCTGCGGGGTACAGGAAACTGCCGGGTCCTGGTCGTTCAGCGCGTCTGATTCGCGGACGGTCCCCAGAACGGGGGACAGGGTGCGTGTGTGGGTCCGCGAGTGGTTGCGCAAGACGCCGTCGTGTCGTCGAGACGCCGCCGAATGCGGCGGCGTCTCGCGCACCCGGGGGCGTGGTGCCGACACGACGGCGTCTCGCGTGCCCCTGGGGGCGGGGACTGCGGACGGGAGGCGCGGGGCGGGGCCGTCACGGGCCTCCCGTCAGGTGGCTGGTCGCGCTCTCAGGCACGGCCAGCGGTGCGCCGCTCGCGCACGCGTTCCGGCTAGCGGACGGCGCTGCGGAGCGGTGCCGTCGCGAACTCGCGCATGCCGGCCTCGAAGTCGACCTCGGCGTGCCAGCCGAGCTCGGCGGCGATGCGCGCCGAACTCGCGGTGACGTGGCGGACGTCGCCCAGGCGGTACTCGCCGGTGACGACCGGCTGCGGGCCGTCGGGTCCGGCGAGCGCGGCGGCCATGTCCCCGATGGTGTGCACGGTGCCGGAGCCGACGTTGTACGCGCGGAACGTGTCCGACGGCAGGTCGGCGGTCGCCGCGATCGAGGCGGCGTTCGCGCCGGCGACGTCGTCGACGTGCACGAAGTCGCGTCGCTGGGCGCCGTCCTCGAAGACCCGGGGAGCCTCGCCGCGGGCCAGCGCCGAGCGGAACAGGGACGCGACACCGGCGTAGGGGGTGTTCGCGGGCATGCCTGGTCCGTAGACGTTGTGGTACCGGAGCGCGATCGCGCGGCCCCCCGTGGCACGGGCCCAACTGGAGGCGAGGTGCTCCTGCGCGACCTTCGTCTGCGCGTACACGTTGCGGGGGTCGAGCGCGGCGGACTCGTCGATCAGGCCGGGCAGCAGGGGCTGACCGTCGGGACCGATCGGGTCGAAGCGGCCGGCGTCGAGGTCCTCACGGCGGCGGGCCGGCGGACGGGTGGGTTCGCCGGAGGCGGTGGTGTACGCACCCTCGCCGTAGACGACCATCGAGCTGGCGACGACGAGCCGGCCGATGTCGTGCCGGTCCATGCCGGCGAGGACGTGGGCGGTGCCGGCGTCGTTCGACGAGACGTAGTCGGGGGCGTCCTGGAAGTCCACGCCGAGGCCGACCTTGGCGGCTTGGTGGCACACGACGTCGATGCCGTCGAGGGCGGCGTCGAGGGCGACCCGGTCGCGGACGTCGCCGTGCACGAACGCGATGCCCTGCTGCTGGTGGGCGCGGATGACCTCGGCGGGGTCGCCGTGCACGTCGTCGCGCAGGGAGTCGAGGACGCGGACCTCGTGGCCGTCGGCCAGGGCGCGGCGGACGATCGCGGAGCCGATGAAGCCGGCGCCGCCGGTGACGAGGAGGCGGCTCATGCGGTGGCGCCCGTGGTGGCGGTGGCGGCGGGCTGGGCCTTCGTTGCCGTGGGTTGGGCCTGCATGATGCTTGCGCTCGCGCTGGTCGGGACGAGTTCGCGCGGGGTGAAGTCGGCGGGGATCGCGGCGACGATCTGGCCGATGGCGCGGACGATGACCTCGTTGGCACGGGCGAGGCGTTCCATGACGAGCGCGTGGGTGACGACGGCTCCGGCGTCGTCGACGTCGGGGCCGCTGGCTGCGGCTGCTGCGGCGGCCTCGTCCTCGGTCGGGGCCAGTCCGGCGTCGGCGTCGGTGACGAACGACAGGTTCACCGTGGCGATGCCGAGTTCGGCGGCGAGCGGCACCTCGGGCGTCATCGTCATGTTGATCGTGTGGCCGCCGGCCTGACGGAGCCAGACGGACTCGGCGCGGGTGGAGAACCGGGGACCCTGGATGACGACGCACGTGCCGGTCGGACGGAACGGCACGTCGAGGCCGGCGACGGCGTCGATCGCCGCGCGGCGGAGCGTCGGATCGAACGGGTCGGCGAAGGACAGGTGCTGCACGTCGTCCTCGAAGAACGTGTCGGCGCGGCCCCAGGTGCGGTCGATGAGCTGGTCGGTCACGACGAAGGTGCCCGGGGCGTAGTCGGGGTGCAGGCCGCCCACGGCGCTCGAGGACACGATCGCGCGGACGCCGAGCGAACGGAGCGCCCAGAGGTTCGCACGGTGGTTGATGCGGTGCGGGGCGACGGAGTGCTCACGGCCGTGGCGGGTCAGGAACGCGACCCGTCGTCCGGCCATCGTGCCGATGCTGATCGGGCTCGACGTCGGGCCGAACGGGGTCGGGACGTCGAGCTCGTCGGCGGTGCCCTCCTCGAACAGCTGGTAGAGGCCGGAGCCTCCGATGACACCGATCGTCACGGCTTCGTCGTTCTCCACAGGTCCTCCGGTTGGTCGTCGGCGCGGGCTGCGCGCTGGATACGCTACTGACGGCGCCACCGGGCGAACCGGGAGCGGCGCCACCAACCCCCTGTTCGGAGGCACCTGTGCGAACGATCGGTCAGCACCGCGACGACCTGGCGGCGTTGCTCGCGCCGGTGGTGGCGGGCCTCGGAGCAGAAGAACTGCCGCTCGACGAACTCGCCGGTGCCGGTGCCGGTGCTGGGTTCGCTCACCGCGTGCTCGCGGCGGCCGTCCTGTCGCCCGTTCCGCTGCCGCCGTTCGACAACAGTCAGATGGACGGGTTCGCCGTGCAGGCCGCGGACGCGGGGCAGGCCGTCCGGGTCGTCGCACCCATCCCGGCCGGCGTGGTGCCCGAGCCGCTCGAGCCCGGCACGGCCGCGCCGATCATGACCGGTGCACGGATCCCAGCCGGTGCCGACGCGGTGTTCCCGGTCGAGGCGACCGAGCCCGGTGCGTTCCCGGCGGCGCTCGAGCTGCCCCGGGTGACGGTGCCCGCCGACCTGACCGCCGGCACCTTCGTGCGGGTGACCGGCAGCGACCTGCCCGCCGGTGCCGAGCTCGCTCCGGCCGGTTCCGCCGTCACGCCGGCGCTGCTCGGCGCGCTGGCTGCTGCGGGGGTGACGACCGTGTCGGTGCGCCGACCACTGCGGGTCCTCGTCGTGTCGACCGGGTCCGAGCTGCAGGGTGCCGACACGGATGCGGCGACCATCGGCGACGCGAACGGCATCGCGCTGCGGGCAGCCCTTGCCCAGGTCGGTGCGGACTCGCGAGCCGTCCGGGTGCCCGACGACGTCGCTGCCTTCGACCGGGCGCTCGATGCAGCCGTGGGGGACTGGGCCGACCTCGTGCTGACCACCGGGGGCATCAGCGCCGGGGCGTACGAGGTCGTGCGACAGGCGCTCGAACCCCGGGGGCTCGCGGTGACGCCGGTCGCGATGCAACCGGGTGGGCCGCAAGCGTTCGGCAGCGTCCTGTTCGGAGACGGTCGCGCCGTGCCGGTCGTGTCCTTCCCCGGCAACCCGGTGTCGGCGCTCGTCTCGTTCGAGGTGTTCCTGCGCCCCCTGCTCGCCGCCGCCGTCGGACTCACGCCGGACCGCCCCACGCAGGTCCTGCCGGCGGCGTCCGCTGCCGGCTCACCCGTCGCCAAGCACCAGGTCCGTCGCGGCCGGGTGCAGGACGGGGCCGTGCACTTCGTCGGTGGGCCGAGTTCGCACCTGCTCGTCCACTACGCCGCCGCCACCCACCTGGTGCACGTCCCCGTGGGGGTCGACACCGTCGAAGTCGGCGACCCCCTGACCGTCTGGAGCCTCCGATGACCGACTCGTCCGCCTCCGACCAGCTGTCGCACGTCCGCGCTGACGGCAGCGCGCACATGGTCGACGTCTCCGCGAAGGACGTCACCGACCGGTCGGCCACCGCCACCGCCACCGTCGTGACCCGTCCCGACGTCGTCGCACGCATCCTCGACGGCTCGCTGCCCAAGGGCGAGGTCGTCGGCACCGCCCGCATCGCCGCGATCATGGCGGTGAAGAAGACCTCTGACCTGATCCCGCTGTGCCACCCGCTGCCGATCGCCGGCGTGCAGGTCGACATCACCGGCGCCGACGACCGCGTGCTGATCGAGGTGTCGGTCCGCACGACCTCGCGCACCGGCGTCGAGATGGAAGCCCTGACCGGGGCGAGCGTCGCCGCCCTGACGGTGTACGACATGGTGAAGGCCGTCGACCGAGCGGCCGTGATCACGGACGTCCGCGTGCTCGAGAAGCACGGCGGACGCTCCGGGGACTGGAGCAACCGATGACCGCCGAGCCGACCAGGGGCCGAGCCGCCGTCGTCGTGGTGTCCACGCAGGCCGCCGCCGACCCCGCACTCGACCGCACCGGACCCGTCATCGCCGACTGGCTGCGCGACCACGGGTTCACCACGAGCGACCCGATCATCGTCCCCGACGGCGGCGCGATCACCGAGACCGTCACCGCGGAACTCCTGGCCGACGCCCGGGTCGTCATCACCACCGGCGGCACCGGGGTCACCCCGACCGACCGGACCCCCGAGGCGGTGGCGGGGCTGATCGACCTCGAACTGCCCGGCATCACCGAGGAGATCCGTCGACGCGGACTCGCGGGTGCCGGCCCGACCGCCCTGCTCACCCGCGGCGTCGCCGGGGTCACGAACGCCGGCTGTCTGCTCGTCACCCTGCCCGGGTCGCGCGGTGGGGTGTCCGACGGGCTCGCCGTGCTCGACGGAGTACTCGACCACGTGGTCGCACAGGTGCACGGCGAGGGCCACGCCCCGCGGAGCGCCTCGTGAGCACCACCGAGGCCGCCGCACGGGTCGTGCTGGCCGACGTCGTCGACCGCGACATCAGCGTCGACGAAGTCGCAGCCGTGGTGGCCACCGAACAGGACGGCGCCGTGGTGACCTTCGCCGGCATCGTCCGAGACCACGACGGTGGCAAGGGCGTCACCGCGCTCGACTACGAGCGGCATCCCAGTGCCGGCGACGTCATCACCGAGGTCGCCCGGGCCATCGCCGAGGACCACCCCGACGTCCGGATCGCCGTGCTGCACCGCGTCGGGGCGCTCGGCATCGGGGACGTCGCGCTCGCCGCAGCGGTGTCGTCGTCGCACCGGGCGCAGGCGTTCGTCGCGTGCGGTGCCCTGGTCGACCTCGTGAAGGAGCGCGTGCCGATCTGGAAGCACCAGCTGTTCACCGACGGGACGGACGAGTGGGTCGCGGCGCTGTGACGTCTGCCGGACGGTCGAATATCGAACCGACGGTGGTGGAACGCCGGTGGGCCGAGTCCGAGGAACGTGCTCGCGCCGTCTCGGCGCAGCCCCCGGGTGCTGTCCTGCAGGTGCGTTGGTTCGTCCTGGCGATCGTGCTGGTGTTGGTGGTGCTCGGCGTCGGGGCGATCGTCCTGCCCGCCGGCTCCGACGCTCGTTTCACGCTCTCGGCCGTGGTCGCTGGACTGGGCTTCGTGGCCGGTCTCAGTGAAGCCGTCCAGGTCAGCATCCGCCGGAGACGGAACGGCGTGGCTGCTCGGCCGGTGGCGGTGCTCGCGCCGTTGCAGCAACGCGAGCAGCGGGCGGTGACCGCGGCCGCGACCGGGCGGCGCGCTGCCCCCACCGACCGGCTGGCGATCGTGCGGGCTCGGGCCGTCGAACTCACCGACGGCACCGGGATCCAGCTGACCGCGGGCCTCGTGGTCGTGTGGGCGGCCGTCGCGTTCTCCGGCGTCACGCTCTGGCCCGTCTACCTGGCGGGTGGCATCGCCGCCGCGGGGCAGTTCGCATGGACTGCACGGTCCGCGGTGCTCGCCCGCCGGTACCTCGACGCCCACCCTGTGCACCTTCGCAACCGGGACGCTCGTTCGGGGCATGGTGAGACTCCAAGCGGATCCATAGAATCGCGAACATGAGCGTCTTGCTGCCCGGGATCACCGTCATCCTGCTGGTCTTCGCCCTGATCGACATCCTGTCGAAGACGGATGACCAGATCCGCGGCCTGCCGAAGATCGCGTGGGTGATCCTCGTGATCCTGGTCCCCGTCGTCGGCAGCATCGTCTGGTTCGCCATCGGCCACGACTGGGCTCCGGGCGAACGGAACCACGGTCGCTACATCGAGCCGACCCGCCACGAGGACCGGTACGCCACCCTCGGCGACGCCCGCAGTGCCCACGGCGCCAAGCGCGTCACCGGTACCGAGCAGGAGCTCGCCGAGCTCGAGCGCGAGATCGAGTACTGGGAGGCGCAGGCCCGCCTGAAGCGCGCGAAGGAAGCCGCGGGCGAGGGCGACACCGCTCCCGCGAGCTGACCCGGGCCTCCAGACCGACGCACCGTGCGCGGTCTGTCGATTGGTGCGAGGTTGCGCGCTCCGTGTGCCGCTACAGGCTCGCACCGAGCGGGCAACCTCGCACCACTCGAAAAAGCGCGCACCGTGCGACCAGAACCGACCGGCCAACCGGTCCAACCGCCGCCCGCACCCACCACCCCGCCGCGCCACCTACCCTTGACGCGTGGCACATCTCCTCGGCGCCGAGAACCTGCATCTCGAGTTCCCCACCAAGGTCGTCTTCGACAACGTCACCCTCGGCATCGACGAGGGCGACCGGATCGGCGTCGTCGGCCGGAACGGCGATGGCAAGTCGACCCTCCTCGCCCTGCTGTCCCAGCGCCTCGAGCCGGACGGCGGCCGCGTCACGCACCGCCGCGGGCTGACCATCGGCTACCTGGACCAGCGCGACATCCTGCCCGAGGGCGCGACCGTCGGCAGCACCGTCGTCGGTGACCTCGAGGAGCACGAGTGGGCCGGTGACCCGAAGATCCGCGACATCATCGGCGGTCTGGTCTCGGACATCCCGTGGGACGTCAGCGTCGACGAGCTGTCCGGTGGGCAGCGTCGTCGTGTGGCCCTCGCGCGGCTGCTGGTCGGCGACTGGGACGTCCTGTTCCTGGACGAGCCGACCAACCACCTGGACGTCGAGGGCATCGAGTGGCTCGCCGGGCACATCAACCGCCGCTGGTCGTCGAACCAGGGCGGCATGGTCGTCGTGACGCACGACCGGTGGTTCCTGGACGCCGTGTCGACCGACACGTGGGAGGTCCACGACGGCGTCGTCGACCCCTTCGAAGGTGGCTACGCCGCGTACATCCTGCAGCGCGTCGAGCGTGACCGGCAGGCCGCCACGATCGAGCAGCGCCGGCAGAACCTGGCCCGCAAGGAGCTCGCGTGGCTCCGCCGCGGCGCCCCGGCCCGCACGAGCAAGCCGAAGTTCCGCATCGACGCGGCGAACGCCCTGATCGACGACGTCCCGCCGATCCGCGACACCGTCGCGCTGTCCCGGACGGCGACCGCGCGCCTCGGCAAGGACGTCGTCGACCTGCTCGACGTGAGCGTCTCGTTCGACGGCACGCAGATCCTCGACCGCATCGAGTGGCGCATCGCACCGGGGGAGCGAACCGGCATCCTCGGCCCGAACGGCGCCGGCAAGTCCACGCTGCTCAACCTGGTCTCCGGGCGACTGCAGCCGACGAGCGGGCGGGTGAAGACCGGCAAGACGGTGCAGGTCGCGGTGCTCGACCAGCAGCTCGCCGACCTGCAGCAGTTCGCCGACGACCGCGTGCGCGAGGTGGTGGCCCGCAAGAAGACGAGCTACGTCGCCGACGGCAAGGAGATGACGCCGTCGCAGCTGCTCGAGCGGCTCGGCTTCACCTCGGAGCAACTCTCCACGCCCGTCAAGGACCTGTCCGGTGGGCAGAAGCGGCGCCTGCAGCTCATGCTCATCCTGCTCGACGAGCCGAACGTGCTCATCCTCGACGAGCCCACCAACGACCTCGACACCGACATGCTCGCCGCCATGGAGGACCTGCTCGACACCTGGCCCGGCACCCTGCTGGTCGTCAGCCACGACCGGTACCTGCTCGAGCGCGTCACCGACCAGCAGTACGCCGTGCTCGGCGGGCACCTGCGCCACCTGCCCGGCGGCGTCGACGAGTACATGCGTCTGCGCGAGGCCGGAACCGGTGGCGGGACCGCCTCTGCGGCTGCCGCCGCGTCTGCCGGGAGGCCCGACACCGTCGGCGGGACCGGCTCGGCCGGTGCCGTGGCCGGGTCCAAGGCCGCCGGTGCGTCCGCCCTGTCGGGAGCGGACCGGCGGACGGCCGAGAAGGAGATGTCGGCGCTCGACCGGAAGATCGCGAAGGTCGGCGCGGACCGCAAGAAGCTGCTCGACCAGTTCGCGACGCACGACCAGTCCGACTACGCCGGACTCGGCGAACTGCAGGCGAAGCTCGGTGCGCTCGAGGCCGAGGTCGAGCAGCTCGAGGAGCGCTGGCTCGAGGTCGCGGAGCTGCTCGGGGTCTGAGCCGGTCTACTCGACGGACGCGGGGTCGACCGCGTCCTGGCCGCTGTCCGTCGGTGTGGCGTCCTCGGGGGCCCCACCGCCGGGGTTCGCCACGACCTCCCACAGGTGGCCGTCCGGGTCCTGGAAGAAGCCGGACCACATGCCCCACGGGCGCGTGTACGGAGGTTCGCGCATCGTGGCTCCCGCTGCCTGTGCTCGCTCGAGGAACGCCTCGGCCTCTGCCTGACTGCTCGTGAAGTGCCCGATCGCGCTGCTCGGTGCCGTGGCCAGTTGCACGCCGGAGTCCTTCGCCATGTCGTCTCGGCCGTAGACGCTGACGATCAGGCCGTCGTCGAGGGTGAACATCGCCGTGGTGCCGCCGGCCTGCGTCTCGGTGGCGGGGTACTCGGTGCCGATGACGCCGCTGCCCTCGATACCGAGCAGGGCGCGGTAGAACTCAGCCGATCGAGCGACGTCGGCGACGGCGAGGGTGATGGCGTGCATGCGCCGCACGCTACGCCGGGGCCGCTCGGCCCGTGCCACGCTTTCGCTCAGTCCCCGAGGCCCAGGATGAGCCGGCGGAGCAGCCCGGCCAACTGACCCTGCTCGTCGGCGGAGACCCCGGACAGGATGTCCCGCTCGGCGGCCAGCAGGTCCGCGATCGCCGCGTCCACCGCCACCCGGCCCTTGCTCGTCAGCGAGACGAGGATGCCGCGGCCGTCCTTCGGGTCGGTCCGACGCCCCACGAAGCCGCGGGCCGCCAGGCGGTCCACCCGGTTCGTCATCGTGCCGCTCGACACCAGGGTCTGCTGCAGCAGGGTCTTCGGGCTCAGCTCGTACGGCTCACCCGCGCGGCGCAGGGCCGACAGGACGTCGAACTCCCACGGCTCCATGTCGCTCGCGTCGAACGCCGTCCGCCGGGCACGGTCCAGGTGTCGGGCGAGCCGGTCCACGCGGGACAGCACCTCGAGCGGGCCGAAGTCGAGGTCGGCGCGCTCACGACCCCACGCCGCGACGATGCGATCGACCTCGTCCTCGTGCGGCATCCCTCCATCTTGGCCGAACCCGGAGCGGACAGCCAGCCTCGTCGGTCGTGGGAGGATGGAGGAGCACCTGCGGGTGCGTTCCGCCTTGGTGTAATGGCAGCACGACGGCCTTTGGTGCCGTTAGGTCCGGGTTCGAATCCTGGAGGCGGAGCGGGCGGGTCGTCCGTCGCGGCGGGAGCGAGAGCGGGTGTGCGCAGTGACCATCTCGGATGACTTCCACCGCTGGGGCTCGCTCTTGATCGCGCAGCTCGAGGCCGACGCCGTGAACACCGAGTTGCGGCGCTCGCCCGAGGACCGGGACAACCGGAGCACGCACCTGTTGGTGGAGTCCGATCTGATCGCCTACGACTTGCTCGTCTGGGATTCGGGCGACGCCGAGCTCATGGTGTCCGACGAACGGGGAATCGTCCCGACGCACCTCGACATCGGCGCAGACCTGTCGGCCCGTGCAGTCTTCGAGCGGTTCGTCAGTGGCGCATCGAGGGTCGCGGGGCGGCGGCTCCAGGTCTGAGGAGACGGCCGGTCACCACGAACTCGGCGCGTAGTCCTTCAGGAAGACACCGAACACGTCCTCGCCCGCTTCGCCCCGGACGATCGGGTCGTAGACACGGGCTGCGCCGTCGACCAGGTCGAGCGGCGCGTGGAAGCCCTCTTCGGCGAGCCGGACCTTCGTGGGGTGCGGCCGTTCGTCGGTGATCCACCCGGTGTCGACGCTCGTCATCAGGATGTTGTCGGTCTCGAACATCTCCTGCGCGCTCGTGCGGGTGAGCATGTTCACGGCGGCCTTCGCCATGTTCGTGTGCGGGTGACCCGGCCCCTTGTAGGCGCGGCCGAACACCCCTTCCATGGCGCTGACGTTCACCACGTAGGTGCGGCGTCCTGTGCTCGCGGCCATCGCGGGGCGGAGCTTCGAGATGAGGATGAACGGCGCCGTGGTGTTGGCCAGCTGGACCTCGAGCATCTCGAGGGGGTCGACCTCGTCGACCTGCTGGGTCCACGAGTTCTCGTCGTGCAGGTCGGGGACCAGGCCGCCGGCGTCGATGGCGGTGCCCAGGGCGAGTCGTTCGAGCGAGCTCGATCCCGGCGCCATCGCCTGTTCGGTCAGTTCGTCGGCCCGAGCTGCGGCGGCAGCGAGGATCGGGTGCGCGGCCACCGAGCGGGCGAGCGCCAGCGGGTGCTGGTCGTTCGTGTGCCCGAAGGTCACGAGTTCGGGCAGCGGTCCGTCGGGCAGCGGCGCGAGTTCCGCGTCGACCAGCGGCTGGTAGGCCCCGGTCGACCGGCGCACGGTCTGGGTGGCGTTGTTGATCAGGATGTCGAGGGGGCCGGACGCTGCGACGTCCTCGGCGAGCCCGATCACCTGGGCGGGGTCGCGCAGGTCGATGCCGACGACCTTCAACCGGTCCATCCAGTCGGCCGAGTCGGGCAGGCTCGCGAACCGGCGCACCGCGTCGCGGGGGAACCGCGTGGTGATGGTGGTGTGGGCCCCGTCGCGCAGCAGCCGGAGGGCGATGTACATGCCGATCTTCGCGCGGCCGCCGGTGAGCAGCGCCCGCTTGCCGGTCAGGTCCGTCCGAGCCTCGCGCTTCGCGTGGCTCAGACGAGCGCACGCCGGGCAGAGCTGGTGGTAGAACGCGTCGACGACCGTGTAGTGCTGCTTGCACATGTAGCAGGGCCGTGACTTCAGCAGCGTGCCGGCGGTCGTCGATGCGGTCGAGGCGCTGATCAGGACGCCGCGGGTCTCGTCGTCGATCCGATCGGCGGCCCCGGTGGCGGTGGCGGCGATCACCCGGCGATCGGCCTCGGCGATGACGCCGCGCTTCTCGAGGCGGTGCGCACGCTTGACGGCCTTGAACATCTTCGCGGTGGCCTGGCGGACCCGGATGAAGTCCGGGTGCGTCTCGTCGATCGACGGCAGCTGCTCGAGCACCCGGAGCGCGACGGTCAGGTCGTCAGGGTCGATGCCGCTGGGTTCGGGGTGCTCGGAGCTCACACGCGATCCTACGTCGGGACCGAACACCGGTCAGACGAGCTGCTGCTCCATGCACACGCTCGTCGGGTCGTCGACGTACGGGCCGAACCGGGGGATGTCCGCGTACCCGGCCTTCCGGTACAGCGCGATGGCCGCGGCCTGCGGCAGGCCGGTCTCGAGCCGGACGGTCCCGATACCGACCGCGCGGGCCCGGTCGTGCAGGGCGTCGAGCAACCGCGTCCCCACGCCGAGCCCACGCGCGGCGTCGCTCACGAACATCCGCTTGACCTCGCCGGTGCCGTCGCCGGCGTCGACGAGCGCCACCGTGCCGAGGGCGGTGCCGTCCTCGCGCGCCACCAGGAACGTGACGTCGGGCTGGTCCAGGTCGTCGACGTCGAGCGCGTGGTAGTTCTCGGCCGGGTAGAGGCTCAGTCCGTAGTCGTCACCCTGCTGCAGCAGGTGCAGGACGTCGTCCTGCCGGGGGCTCTCGATCCGCACGGTCAGCACCGTCACACAGTAGCGAGGACGACGAGAAGAGTGAGCAGACGAGGCCCCCGGCCGACGGCGATCAGGCCAGGAGCCCCTCGCTGACCTCCCACAGCCGCCGGGCGTCGTCTGCGTCGAGCATCGCCGAGTTCGCGTCCGACGGGATGCGGTCCGCGGTCAGGGGCAGGACCCGGTCGTCGATGACGGCGACGTCGCTGTCCTTCAGGTAGACCCCGCCGACGCCGTCGAGCAGCGGGCTCGCGGCACCGAACACGAGTGTCGCTGCGCCCTGCTCGACGGTCTTCTTGCCGACCTCGGGGTCGACGACGGTCACCCCGTGGTCGTCGACCAGTCCCTGCTCGCGGTAGGAGGCGATCCGAGAAGCGTCGTGCGGGCCAGGGCCGATGATGACGCCCGGGTGCGCGGCGAAGGCGCGGATGCCCTGGTCGGCGTACCGGCGGTCGAGTTCCACCGTGAACAGGACGTTCGCCCGCTTCGACTGCCCGTACGCGGTGACCGGGTCGTACCCGTGGGCGAACGTCAGGTCGTCCCACCGGATCTGCCCGAACCGCGCCGCACCGGAGGTGACGGTCAGGACCCGCGCACCACGGGCCTCCAGGAGGGCGGGGAGGAGCGCCCGCGTGAGCTGGAAGTGCCCCAGGTGCGTCGTCGAGAAAGCCAGTTCGTTGCCGCGGCCGTCGAGCCGACGGTCCGGGGTGAAGAGCATCGCGGCACTGTTCACGAGCATGTGCAGCGGGCGGCCGGAGGCCGACCAGCGCGCGGCGAAGGCGTCGACCGACGACGGGTCGGTGAGGTCGAGGGCCTCGACGTGGATGCCCGGGATGTCGGCGACGGCTGCGGATGCCCGTTCGACGTCGCGGGAGGCGACCGTGACGTCGGCGCCGGCCGCCGCGAGGGCGCGGCTGGTCTCGCGGCCGAGGCGGCTGTGTCCGCCGGTCACGACGACGTTCCGGCCGGTCAGGTCGACGCCGTCCAGGACGTCGGCGGCTGTGGACGCGGCGGTGAACGGAGTGGGCAGGGGGTGCTGGTGGGTGATCACGAGTGGTATTCCTTCGATTCGATGTGGCCGACGGCGGCAGCAGGGCCGACGGCGGCAGCAGGGCCGACGGCGGCAGCAGGGCCGACGGCGTCGGCGACCGCCGACCACGCGTCGGGGTCGAGGCCGAGCTCGGTCCGGAGGAACGCCGTCGTGGTGTGGCGGACGAGGTCCACACGCTCGGGGCTCTCGTCCGTGGTGGCGGTCGACTCGTAGTCCTGGATCCCGCCGAGCAGGTGCTCCCCGCCGTGGACGGTCACCAGGTGCCGGGCGCCGGGGCTCAGGTGGTAGACGTCGGTGAACCAGTCCGGGCCTCGCGTCGAGAGCTGGGACTGGTCGTGGTCGCCGGCGACGACCAGTGACGGGGTGTGCAGCTGGCTGAAGTCGGGGCTCATGAACGCGAAGTGCTCCTGCGCGAACGGCACGAGGTCGCCGCGCGCGATCCCGGTGGTGGACAGCAGGACCCCCGCGCGCACGCGGTGGTCGGTGCGGTCCTCGCCCGGCCGCCCGTCGGCGTCCAGGACGCGGGCCCCGAGCAGCATCCCCACGGACTGTCCGCCCCACGAGTGTCCGACCGCGGCGATGCGCGCGGTGTCGACGCGCCCGCTCAGACCGGGGACCGCGTCGATGATCTGGTCGAGGTCGTCGAGCACCCGCTCGAGGTCGTCGACGCGCGTCCGCCAGATGGTCGGGTAGCGCGGGTCGTCGAGCGTCAGCCCGTAGGTCTTCGCGTCGAGGAACGTCGGCTGGACGACGACGAAGCCGTTCGCGGTCCAGTGGTCGACCAGGGGGTCGCCGCCGGTCATGGACTGGCCGAAGCCGTGGGCGAAGACGATGACGGGCAGGTCGGTGCCGGTCGTCGGTGCGGTGATCCGGACCTCGAGGTCCTGACCGCGCGAGGGTGCGGGAAGCGTGACGGGGCGCACGCTGATGACCTGCGGTCGAGGTGCTGTGGGTGCCATGTGGGCCTTTCCGGGATGCGGTGTCGCCCGTGTCGGAGCGATCGTCGTCCGAAACGGAGCGACGTTCCGGAACGATACGGAACAACGATCCGGATTGCAAGAGGAAGCGGAGCACTGTTCCGCATCGCGTCGGTGTCGTGCGATGATCGAGGCATGAGCACCCCGTCGCCCGACCCCGCGCCGCGTCGCCGTCGCGACGTCGAGCGCAACGAGCGCACGATCCTCGACGCCGCTGCCGCGGTCTTCGCCGCCTCGGGCGTCGGCGCACCGGTGCGCGAGGTCGCCACCGCCGCGGGGGTCGGGGTCGGCACGCTCTACCGGCACTTCCCGACCCGTTCGGACCTGGTCGTCGCCGTCTACCGGCACCAGATCGAGGCCCTGGTCGACGCGGGGCCGGCGCTGCTCGGCTCGGAGCCGACGCCGTTCGCCGCCCTGCTGCGCTGGGTGCACCAGTTCGTCGACTTCCTCGGCACCAAGCACGGTCTGGCGCGCGTCTGGGAGGGCGACGCCGACGGCTTCACGGCGCTGCACACCCTGTTCGTCGACGAGCTCGTGCCCGTGCTCGGCCGGCTGCTCGACGCCGCGCGGGCATCCGGCGAGGTGGCCGCGCCGACCCCGCCGTACCAGCTGCTCCGGGCCGTCGGCGACCTGGTGGCGTGGAGCCCCCAGGACCCCGACTACGACGTCCGGACGATCGTGACCCTCCTGGTCACCGGGCTGCGGCAGGCGCAGCCGACGGTGGCCGACAGCGCGTAGCCGGCCACGTGCACTGGTCGCGACCGGCACCGGACTGGAGGCGCGGTGCGGGCCCGTCACGGGCCTCCCGTCCGGCGTCGCGACCGTCTCGGGCCGCACCAGCGCCGTCGGGGCCGGTCCGGGCCCTACGATCGTCCCGACGAAGGGGGACCACCATGACGGAACTGGCGGACTGGGAGACCGAGGGGGCCAGGGCTCGTCCGGCTCGACCGGGTGACCACGAACCGGTGCCGGCCGCGCTGCGGGCCGTGACGATCATCGGGGTGTTGTTCCTGATCGCCGCGGGCTGCGTGTTCGTCACGACGGCGTTCCTCCCCACGTCCGACGAGACGGCCGTGCCGGACGGCCTTCGACTGCTGATGGCGACGGTCGTGTCGGTCGGCATCGCCGTGGTCGGCGTGGTCGCCCTGCTGCTCCGACTCGTCGCCGGGGTGCTCGTCCGCCGCTGAGGTGCTGGAGCGGTCAGGCGGTCAGGCGGTCAGCCTGCCGGCGTCGAGTACAGGACCGCCAGGGTCGCCACCAGCCCGACGACCACGATGCCGAGGTCGAGCAGGGCCAGGGTGACGAGTCGGGTGCGCTGCGGCCGGACGGCGGCGCGCACCACGACCATCGTCACGAACAACACGACGACGAGCACGAGCGCTGGCCAGCCGATCGCCGGCGCCCGGAGCGCCATGAGCACCATCACCGCGGCGACGATCACGGCCGTGACGGCTCCCCACACGAGCCAGTTCGAGCCCGACGCCGTCCGGAGCGCGGGCTGGTCGCCGACGCGGGTGGGATCGGGGCGGCGGGGCTGTTCGTCGGACACGAGCCGGACGGTACGCGACGGCCCCTGCCCGTGCCCGCAGCTGCTCGGCCACGAGAGGATGGGGTTGTGCACACCGCCGCGACCATCCTCGACGCCGTCGTCCGGCACATCGACACCACCGGGTTCGCCGCACACGGCATCCACGTGCGCACGCGGACTGCGGCTCTGGGCGCCGAGAGCACCGCCGACGACGTCGCCGAGCACCACTGGACCCCCGACGTCCAACGCGAGATCCACTCCGCCGCGAAGGGAGTCTGCGTCCTGGCCACCGGCATCGCCGCCGACGACGGCCTGGTCGACCTCGACGAACCGATCGCGACCTCCCTGGTCGGCACCGGCACCGGCCTCGGTACGGAGACCGGGCTCGCGCTCGGCGACGGCGTCGACCGGGTCACCCTCCGACATCTGCTCACCATGACGAGCGGGATCGACATGCCCTGGTCGGCGACCGAGCTGACGGACTGGCCGGACCTGGCGGCCGAGTTCCTGCGGCGACCGTCCCGCGGCCGGGTGTTCCAGTACGCGAACGCCAGCACCTACACGGCGATGCGCGTGCTCGAGACCCGGGTCGGCGACGTCGGCGCGTTCGTCACCGAGCGACTGTTCGCGCCGCTGGGCATCCAGGACGTCGAGTGGCAACGCTGCCCGAACGGGTTCGTCGCAGCGGGCGAGGGACTGTCGCTCCGCACCGAGGAGCTCGCCCGCATCGGACGCCTGATCCGCGACCGCGGGGTCGTCGACGGACAGCGGATCGTCAGCGCGCGGTGGTGCGACGCGATGCACACCGACTGGGTCGAGCGCGAGGGGACCGGGCCCGGCTACGAGCGGTACGCGATGGCCGGATGGGGTGGTCCCGGCCGACTCTGGCGGCTGCACGGTGCGTACGGTCAGATGCTGCTGTTCGACGAGACCGAGGCGAGCAACGACCCGGGCACCGTCGTCACCATCACCGCCGACGACCACTTCGGCGCCGACGCGCTCGCCGCCTTCGTCGCCGACGAGCTGGCCCGCCAGGACCCCCGCCGGTAGCGACCGCGACCATCCGACCTGCACGTCCGCGCGCGCCAGGCGTGGGACGATCGATCAGTGCAGCAGCAACCCGTCGCGATCATCATCGCGGCCATGAGCGAAGAGGTCTCGGCCTTCGCCGACCTCTTCGGCGGCGTCCCCGTCCTCGACGGCCCCGTCGGTGGCCACGACCCGCACCAGCTGCTCGACATCGGCGGCGCCACGGTCGTCGTGCGCCGCAGCGGCATCGGCTTCACGAACGCCACGGCCGCGGTCGCCCACGGCTTCCACGACTTCGGCCCGGGCATCCCGGTGATCAGCGTCGGGACCGCCGGCGGGCTCATGCACGGTGTCGCCATCGGTGACGTCGTGGTCGGCGACCGGTACGTCAACCTCAACGCCGACGCCACCGCGTTCGGCTACGCCCTGGGCCAGGTCCCCGGCATGCCGACCGGCTACGCGCCGGACGCCCGGCTCGTCGAGCTCGCGATGGGCGCCGAGATCGCGTGGCCGCTGCGGTCGGCGACCATCGGCTCGAGTGAGGTCTTCGTGACCGAGGGCCGTGCCCGCGCGCTCCGGGTCGCGTTCCCCGAGGTGGCCGCGGTCGACATGGAGTCGGCCGCGATCGCGCAGTTCGCCCACGTGCACGACATGCCGTTCGTGTCGGTCCGGTGCATCAGCGACCTCTGCGCGCCGGACGGCGCCGAGTTCCGTGAGCACCTGGACGACGCCGCGGCACGCGCAGCGCGCGTGGTCCACGACCTGGTGCTCGGCCTGCGTTCCTGAGCCCGCCCGCGCGCTCCCTCAGCGCTCGATGACGCGCCACTCGCTGACGAACGTCGTGACGTCCTTCTCGTCCAGGTCTCGTTCCACGGTCTCGAGGAGCCGTTCGGCCTGATCCGCGTCTCCGGCTCGCGTCCGGAGGACCTCCGCGCCGTCGTCACGACGGCGGACGACCAGGTCGAAGCTCGGCAGGAAGTCCTCACCGGCACCGCCCATCGCGGCCAGGGCCAATGCCGCCGTCGTCCGGGCCAGACGCTTGAACGAGCGCTGCCGGGAGTCCTCCAGGGCCACTTGCAGGACATCTCCAGCCCGCGTGCCGGCGCTCACGCGACGACTCCCACGGCACGGAGGCGTCGGACGGCGAGCCGGTCAGCAGCTCCGGGCGCTGCGCCGAGGGCGTGCGACGCGATCGTGACGTCGCCGTGACGGAGCAGACAGACGCCGGCGTCCCGTGTCTGCCCGCTGTGCCAGATCAGCCCGTCGCGGTGCTCCCACGCCAGGAAGTCCGGCTCGATGCGTCCGATCCCCACGCCGAAGCGCAGGAGGTCGGACATGGTCGACCAGATCCCGGCGGCCGGTGCGTAGGGACCTGATCCGACGGTCCAGGGTTCACGGGGACGGCCCCGCCACGACCGGAGCAGGGTTCGTCGTTCGGGTGCCGGGTCGAGGGTGGCGCTGGTGATGCCGAGCGGAGCCAGGACCGTCCGCTCGGCGACCGTGGACCATGCCTCCTGCGCGACGTGCTCGAGCAGCCGACCGAGCACCGCGTAGCCGAGGTTGGAGTAGTCCCGCTCACCCGGTGTCGTCGGGGTCTGGCGCAGCGCACGGGTGACGTCCGCCTCGGACACGTCCGCGTACGGGTCGCCGACGATCCCGGCCGACACGCCCTGGTGCACACGGGGCAGGCCCGAGCGGTGTCGGATCAAGTCGTCGACCGTGTAGGTGGCGTCGTCGGGGACGTCCGGCAACAGGTCCCGGGCGGGGGTGTCCCGTGGGATGTCCCGTTCAGCGAGGAGAACGAGCACGGCGGCGGCGGTCACGGTCTTCGTGACGCTCGCCCACTCCACCAGCGCGCCCGCTTCGTAGCGATCGCCGAGGTCGGCAGTGACGTCGCCCCCTGCGTCGATGATCACGGCTCGGTTCGCAGCGGCCACGCTCGTCCTCCTGATCTGGTCGAAGCCACCATGATCGCAGCCGGTCATGCGGGGATCCTCGTTCCGCGTGGACGAGCACCAGGTGCCGGAGGGGCGCGTTCCGGCCTTCGGCACGGCCGGAATTGCGTTCCACGGACGTTCCGGGACGGATTGCGAACTCGCCTCCGAGCCCCTCGCTAGCCTCCATTTCGGGGGGTCAAGGAACCACGGCCAATCACACAGGGAGATCAGCCATGAGCGCCTACACGAGCGACGAGAACGTCGAACCTGCACGCATCACCACCTTCAAGCGCGTCCGCAAGCAGTGGCGTCGGACGGGTGAGGTCGGCTACACGCACAGTGGCAGCGACTTCTTCCGCGACGACGCGCCGGAAGCGGTCCAGCGGTAACCAGCGGCAGCCACGAAGTGCCCGCCAGGAGCGATCCTGGCGGGCACTTCTGCGTCAGCGACCGAGCTGGTCCCGCAGGTACGGGGCGGTCCGGCTGGTCGTCGAGGCGGCGACCTCGACGGGCGTACCGGAGGCGACCACCTGGCCACCCTCGACACCGCCGGACGGGCCCATGTCGATGACGTGGTCGGCGCTCGCGACGACGTCCATGGCGTGCTCGACAACGACGACGGTGTTGCCCGCGTCGGTCAGTCGGGCGAGCTGGGCGGTGAGCAGCTCGACGTCGGCCGGGTGCAGGCCGGTGGTGGGCTCGTCGAGCAGGTACAGGGTGTGACCGGTCCGCGCGCGCTGCAGTTCCGTGGCGAGCTTGATGCGCTGCGCCTCGCCGCCGGACAGCTCCGGAGCGGGCTGGCCGAGCCGCAGGTAGCCGAGACCGACCTCGCGGAGGGTCTCGAGCCCTCGCCCGGCTGCGGGCAGGGACGCCAGGAACGGCGCCGCTTCGTCGACGGTCATGCCGAGGACGTCGGCGATGGACGCCCCGTTCCACCGGACCTCGAGCGTCTCGGCGGTGTAGCGGGAGCCGTGGCACTCGGGGCACGGTGCCCAGCTGCCCGGCAGGAAGAGGAGTTCGACGGACACCGACCCCTCGCCCTGGCAGACCTCGCACCGGCCGCCGGCGACGTTGAACGAGAACCGTCCGGCGGTCCAACCGCGGGCCTTGGCGTCGTCGGTCTGGGCGAAGGCTGCCCGGACCGCGTCGAACAGGCCGGTGTAGGTGGCGAGGTTCGAGCGGGGCGTCCGGCCGATCGGCTTCTGGTCGACCTGCACGACGCGGTCGATGAGCGGGTGCGACGTCGCGACGCCGGGCAGCACGCCACCGACGAGCGACGACTTGCCGGACCCGCTGACCCCGGTGACCGCGGTGAGGACACCGAGCGGCAGGTCGACGTCGAGCCCCCGCAGGTTGTGCAGGGTGAGGTCGCGGAGCTCGAGCGTGCCGATCGGGGCGCGGACGGCACGGTCGGCGGTCGGCTGCCGGGGCTCCAGGAAGCGCCGGGTGACCGAGGCCTCGACCTCGGCCAGGCCGGCGACGGGGCCGCTGTACAGGACGGTGCCGCCGCCGGTGCCCGCGCGGGGGCCGACGTCGACGATCCAGTCGGCTCGGCGCACGATGCTCATGTCGTGTTCGACGACGAAGACGCTGTTGCCGCCGGCGCGCAGGTCGTCGAGGACGTCGACGAGGGACTCGGCATCGGCGGGGTGCAGCCCGGCGCTCGGTTCGTCGAGCACGTAGACGACGCCGAACAGGCCGGAGCGCAGCTGCGTCGCGATCCGCAGCCGCTGGCTCTCGCCGGGGGAGAGCGTCGGGGTGGCGCGGTCGAGCGCCAGGTACCCGAGACCCAGGCCGACCAGGACCTCGACACGGGTGAGCAGGTCGCGGGAGATCGCCACGGCGACCTCGGTGTGCTCGCCGGACGATGCCCGCGACGTCGCCGCTGCCGCATCCGTGATCGCCGCGATCGGGCGCAGGACGTCGGCCAGGCCGGTCAGCGGCAGCGCGTTCAGCTCGGCGATCGAGTGGCCGCCGATCGTCACGGCGAGGGCGGCTCGGGTCAGGCCGGTGCCTCCGCAGAGCCCGCACGGGCCGGACTCGACGAACTGCAGCACCTTCTTGCGCTGGGTCTCGCTCTGCGAGTCGGCGAGGGTGTGCAGGACGAACTGGCGGGCGCTCCAGAACCGGCCCTTGTAGGGCTTGGCCACGCGGTCGCGCTTCGGCTGCACCTGCACGACGGGCTGTTCCTCGGTGAAGAGCAGCCAGTCACGGTCCTCGCGCGACAGCTCACGCCACGGGCGGTCGATGTCGTAGCCGAGCACGGCGGTGACGTCGCGCAGGTTCTTGCCCTGCCACGCACCGGGCCAGGCGGTGATCGCGCCGTCGCGGATGCTCAGCGACGGATCGTGCACGGCCGATGTCTCGGTGACCTCGTGCGCGGTCCCGATGCCGTGGCACCGGGGGCAGGCGCCGGCGACGGTGTTCGGCGAGAAGGAGTCCGACTCGAGCCGGTCGGCACCGGACGGGTACGTGCCGGCGCGCGAGTAGAGCATGCGCATCGAGTTCGACAGCGTGGTCATGGTGCCGACGGTGGAACGGGAACTCGGGGCGCCGCGACGCTGCTGCAGGGCGACGGCGGGCGGCAGTCCGGTGATCGAGTCGACGTGCGGGGTGGAACCCTGCGCGATCAGCCGCCGCGCGTACGGGGCGACGGACTCGAGGAACCGGCGCTGGGCCTCGGCGAAGACGGTGCCGAAGGCGAGCGAGGACTTGCCGGAGCCGGAGACGCCGGTGAACGCGACGATCCGGTCGCGGGGGATGTCCACGTCGACGTCGCGCAGGTTGTTCTCGCGGGCACCACGGACGCGGATGAAGTCGTCCGGCCCGGGTCGGTCGTCGGTCTGGGTTGAGCGAGGAGCGGGCATTCGCTCGATCGTAGGCTCGGCCACTGGGAGAAGCAGTACCGGTGCGGAACCGCGAACGACGAAGAGCCGCTCCGCCCTGATCGGCGGAGCGACTCTTCGCGTCGTGCGGTGTTGCGGCAGGTGTTACTTGATCTGTGCGGTGATGGTGGCGGTGCCGACGAGGAGGCCGCGCTTGACGGCGTCGGTGCCGAAGGTCTTGTTCAGCAGGCCAGCGGCGTCTTCGGTGATGTGGACGGTGGTGCCGGTGAGGATGGCGTTGTCGCCCTCGAGCTGGAGGGGCTTGAGGGAGCCGCCGTGCAGCTCGAACAGGAACGCGTTGGCCGCGGCGACCTTGCCGTTGACGAGGACGTCGCCGTAGAGCTTGGACGAGCCCGGGTTCACGACGAAGTTCTCCAGCGTGACGGTGGTGTCGCCGGCCTTCAGGGTCAGCCCCGAGTCGTCGTGGTTCAGCAGGCCCTGCACGTACGGGCGGTAGTTGCCATCCGGGGACCAGTAGGTGACCGACCCGGCGGTGATCGGGAACGACACCGACCCGTCAGCAAGGGTTGCATCGCCGGAGACGCCGGGGGTGAGCTTCAGGGCGGTGAGGGCGTCGGTGAAGCCGGAGTCGAGCTTCACGGCGGTGGAGCCACCGAGGACCTCGGGGACCGAGGCGACGGGTGCGGGGATCTTCGACGACGACGAGGACACCGTGTGCACGTTCGGGGTCGCGGCCTGGGCGGAGGAGATCCCGAACGCGGCACCGCCGAGGACGAGGGCGCCGGTCGTGGCGAGGGTGATGGAGGTCTTGAGGCTCTTACGCATCGTGATCAGTCCTTTGCTGTTGTCGCGCTCGGCGCGGCTGCTGTGTGCGCGCCGAACACACCCTTGGTGGAGTGGAGAACCAGCGATGTGCGGCTGGTGAGCGCTCCGGGTGTTTCCCGGTCGTTGCAGGTGATTCGGCACCCTGCCGCGAAGGGTTTGGACCGATCTGCCGTCGTTACCGCTCTGTGACCTTCGGGCACATCCGGACAGCGGTCACGCCCGCAAGTACGTTCTCTGAGAGGCCGCTGAACGTGGTCCATCGAGAAAGGCACTCCCCATGGCATCGACGTCCAGTCGTCCCACGTCCGTCACCGTCGCGTTCGTCATCTGGCTGGTGGTGGTCCTGGCGAACATCCTGCAGGGCATCATCAACCTCACGTCGGGCTCCTCCGCCGACGTCGCTGACAGTGTCGGCACCGCCCCGCTCGTCGGCGGCGCGATCTTCGCGTTCATCCTCGCCGTGATCGAGCTCATCATCGTCTTCAAGATGCGCGACGGCCGCAACTGGGCCCGCATCGTGCTGACGGTCCTCGCGGTCCTGCAGCTCATCGGCGTCGGCGTCGGCGCGGCCTCGGGTGGCAACGCCTTCGGGTTCATCGGTGGCATCGCGGTGCTCATCGCCACGATCCTGATGTACGTCGGCGGCGCGAACGGGTACTTCCGTCGCCACTGAGCGGGCGTGCGTGCGGATGCGCTCTTGCGTGACGCACACCGGTCGCTGAACGCGACCACCCGACGGACGGGAGGC
>NZ_MJGT01000072.1:68547-153972 GCF_001864975.1 Curtobacterium sp. MMLR14_002 | reverse complement strand
CGGGCCTCCCGTCCGTCCGCTGGTCCGTCACATGGCCTCCTTGATGCCCCGACGCACCAGCCACACGTTCACGGGGTAGGAGCAGACGAAGCCGGCCACCATCGCCAGCTGCATCGCCACCCAGAACTCCGGCGAGAAGACGCTCGCGCGCCCGCCGACGAGTGCCGGGAACACGACCAGCTGCCACACCGCCATCAGGCCGTACATGCCCACCTGCCACGCGATGATCGACAGTGTGTCGGCCTTGAGCGCGGCGACGAGCCCGGCCCGGACGCCCAGGCCCCGCATCGGCGCGATGGCGAAGTACTGGAACGCGACGCCGAGCACGAACGCGATGACGAAGTCGACGATCCACCCGGCGAACATCCGATCCTGGTAGAGCGTGCCCAGTCCGACGGCCACCCCGAGCGCCGGGAACGCCGCGAGCCCGAACTCGCCGATCAGGTCGCCGAGGGCGCAGCCGGCCCCGCAGTGGCTCGTGTCGATCGCGGTGCCCGCCCACCGTCCGTGTCCGGGCGCCGAGGCCCGCCCCCGACGCAGGTAGAAGACGAGCCACACGACGCTGCCGAACAGCATCGTGAGCGGCCACACGAACGCCATGACGCGCATGTGCGGCGGCCGACGCACCACGTCGACCGCCACGAACGCCGCACACCCGACGGCGACCACGAGCAGCGCGGAGCACACCACGGTGACCGGCGCCGGGAACGCAGCGGCAGGCAGCTCGTCCACGTCAGCCGCCGATCACGTGGATGCCGTAAGCGGCGAAGAACCCGACGACCGCGATGAGGCCCGTCCACGGGCCGGTCTTCCGGAACGCCTCCGGCAGCATGGTGTCGGCGAGCATCGCCAGGATCGCTCCGGCGGCAACCGCGGTCACGGCGCTCTGCACGCCGGCGGGTGCCTGCCCGAGGATGGCGTACCCGCCGAGCGCCGACAGGGCGCAGGCCAGGGCGATGCCACCCCAGACGGAGAACACGTACCGTGCTCCCCGGCCGTTCTCCTTCATGTCCGACGTACTGGAGAGTCCCTCCGGCAGGTTCGAGATGACGACCGCCGCGAGGACCGCGATCGAGAGCGATCCGCCCGCGGCGAGCCCGACTCCCTGCACCGCCGTCTCCGGGATGCCGTCCAGCAACGCGCCGAGGGCGATGCCGAGCCCGGTGCCGGAGCCGGGCGACCCGGCCCCGCTGCGCTTCTTCCGCGCACCACGCCGTTCCAGCAGGACGTCGAGGCCGACGTAGACGACCGCGCCGCCCAGGAACCCGGCCATCGCCGTCCAGAACGTGCCGGACCGGGTGGCCTCGGCGACGAGGTCGAAGGAGAGCGCGGAGATGAGGACGCCGGCGCCGAAGGCGGTGATCGTGGCAACCACGGTCCGTGGCACGCGGACGAACCAGGCGATCGCGGCGCCGACGACGAGGGCGAGACCCGAGGCCAGGCCGGCCCCGGTCGCCAGGAGGAGGGGATGCACGGGTCGAGTGTAGGAACCGGACGGTGCGGACGCGCCAAGGTCGCCCGGACACGATTGCGCGCCCATGGTGCGCAGAAGACGTCGGGTGCCCTGGGGCGACCCGACGTCTTCTGCGCACTCGGTGCGGTGCGGACTAGCGGCGCGACGCCTTCACGGGGACGGTGAAGATGTTGCCGGTGGTGACGCCCTCCTCGACCTCTTCGAGGGTGCGACCGCGGCTCTCCGGCACGAACTTCCAGATGAAGAGCAGCGCCAGCAGCCCGACGACCCCGAAGCCGAAGAAGGTCCCGGTGATGCCGGTCGCGGCGACGATCGTCGGGAAGTACAGCCCGAGGAACGCGTTCGCGATCCAGAGGCAGAACACCGAGATGCCCATGCCGAGCGCACGGATCTGCGTCGGGAAGATCTCGGACAGGACGACCCACACGGCGATGTTGAGGAAGGTCTGCATCGAGCCGACGAACGCGACGACCAGGAACAGGATGACCCACGGGCGGGCCGGGTTGCCCTCGGGCAGCGCCACCGACGCGATGCCGATGAGGAAGTGGCAGATCGTCGTCAGCGTGAACCCGAGGATCAGCGTCGTGCGGCGGTTGATCTTCTCCATGTTGTACAGCGCGATGACGCCACCGACCACGGCGATCACGCCGGGGGCGATGTTCGCGATGAGGGCGGCCGACGCCTGGAACCCGGACTCGATGAGCACGGTCTGGCCGTAGTACATGATCGAGTTGATGCCGGTGAGCTGCTGCGCGACGCCGAGCCCGGCACCGATGAGCACGATGCGGATGAGCCACTTGTTCCCGCGCAGCGTGTGCCAGCCACTGACACGCTCGACCTTCGCTTCGAGGTCGTTGCTCCGCTTGATGTCGTCGAGCTCGGCGCGGGCCCGATCGGTGGTCCGGACCTGCTCGAGGACGGACAGGGCCTCGTCGTAGCGGTCCTTCGACGCGAGCCAGCGCGGCGACTCCGGCACCCGGAGCATGCCGACGAACAGCGCGATCGCGGGGAGCGCGCAGACGGCCAGCATGACGCGCCACACCCCGTTGCCCTCACCCCAGATGTTGCCGATGAAGGCGTTGACCACGAAGGCGGCGAGCTGACCGATCACGATCATGAGCTCGTTGCGGCCGGACAGGGACCCGCGGATCTCGTACGGCGCGAGTTCGGCGAGGAACACCGGCACCACCGTGGATGCGCCGCCCACCGCGAGGCCGAGGAGCACACGACCGATGACGATGACCTCGAACGTCGGCGCGAACACGCAGATCAGCGTGCCGACGAAGAACGTGACGGCCAGCAGGATGATCGTCTTGCGGCGACCCCAGCCGTCGGCGATGCGGCCGCCGAGCATGGCGCCGATCGCGGCACCGAAGAGCAGCGAGCTGGTGACCACGCCCTCGGTGAAGTTCGTGAGGCCGAGCTCCGCCTTCATCGGGTTCAGGGCACCGTTGATGACACCGGTGTCGTACCCGAAGAGCAACCCGCCGAACGTTGCGACGAGGGCCAGCACGCCGAGTCGTCGGCGGTGCGGCCCGGTCCCCAACGGGGGCAGTGCGACAGTCGGGGCTGTCGGTTTGATGTCGACCATTCGGTGACTCCTTCGTCGGTGATCGCGCGTCAGTGCGTGGACCGATCGTAACCCGAATCCATGTCCTGTCAATTGGACATTCTGTCGTCAGGTCGTTTGGATCGGTCCACAGAAGGCCTGATGAGGACGGGAGCGGTCCAATCCGCGGATCGGGCTCAGCGCTCGTCGTCGACGGGGCCGTCGCCCAGGACGTCCCCCAACGAAGCCATGTCGGCACCGTGGTCGGTGTAGCGGCGCACGGTCCGTCGGGCGGCGGCACTCGCGGCGCCGGACAGGGCGGGGTTGCGTCGGGCGGCGTCGGCGACGCGTCCGGCGTGCCCCGCGGTGGAGAGCAGCACGTTGGCCAGGGCTCGGGCGTCGCCGCGCTCGGGGACCCCGGTCACGGTCCACGCCGTGCGGACCTGGGCGTCGGGGGTGACGCCACGACGGGTGCCCATCCGGTGCCAGTCCGACAGCACGCCCTCGGTGCGCGAGGCGGCGCGGTCTGCCTCTCCCGCCCGACGGCGTGCGGCGTCACGGGCATCGGACTCGGTGTCCGAGCCCTCGACCGTGTCGTACCGGTCGGTGAGCCCATCGGCCCGGCGCCGGACGCTGTCGGCACGTTCACGCGCTGCGACGTCGTCACCACCGGCCGCTGCGATGCGGGCGGCGTGCGCGGCGGCAGCCGCGGCGAGGATCTCCGAACGCTCCATGCCCTCGACCGTAGCCGCTCCGACCGACACCGGCGGACCGTCCAGCGCGGTGACGGGGCGCGGGCGGCAGGCGGCGTTTCGCGCTGGGCGACACCTCACGGGCCGCGGCGCGCGTGAGGTGTCGCTGACCGCGAAACCGGCCCGGCGTCCGCCCCGCGGCCAGCGCACGCACACGACGGACGGGAGGCCCATGGCGGATCCGCCACGGGCCTCCCGTCCGTCAGGTGGGGACGTGCGTTACTTCCGCAGCTCCAGGTACTTCGCGATGAGCGCCTTGGTCGACGGGTCCTGCGCGTCGAGCGCGGCCTGGTCGCCCTCGACGGCCGGCGTGACCTGCAGCGCCAGCTGCTTGCCGAGCTCCACACCCCACTGGTCGAACGAGTCGATGCCCCAGATCGTGCCCTCGGTGAACACGATGTGCTCGTACAGGGCGATGAGCTGGCCGAGGACGCTCGGGGTGAGCTCCGGCGCGATGATCGACGTGGTCGGCTTGTTGCCGGGGAACGTGCGCGCCGCGACGATGCCCTCGTCCGTGGTGCCCTCGGCGCGGACCTCGTCGGCGCTCTTGCCGAACGCGAGCGCCTTGGTCTGCGCGAAGAAGTTCGCCAGGAACAGCGTGTGCACGTCGGTGCCGGGCGCGACGCCCTTGCCGTCGCCGGTCTCGTCCTTGAGCGGACGGGCCGGGTTGGCGACCGTGATGAAGTCGGCCGGGATCAGGCGGGTGCCCTGGTGGATGAGCTGGTAGAACGCGTGCTGGCCGTTCGTGCCGGGCTCACCCCAGAAGACCTCGCCGGTCTCGGTGGTGACGGGCGAGCCGTCCCAGCGGACGCGCTTGCCGTTCGACTCCATGGTGAGCTGCTGCAGGTACGCGGCGAAGCGGTGCAGGTACTGCGTGTACGGCAGGACCGCGTGGCTCTGCGCACCGAGGAAGTTCGTGTACCAGACGTTGAGCAGGCCCATCAGGACGGGGACGTTCTGCTCGAGCGGCGTGGTGCGGACGTGCTCGTCGATGGCGTGGAAGCCGGCGAGGAACTGCTCCCAGTTCTCCTTGCCGATCGCGATGACGACGCTCGTGCCGATGGCCGAGTCGACCGAGTAGCGGCCACCCACCCAGTCCCAGAAGCCGAAGGCGTTCTCGGGGTCGATGCCGAAGGCCTCGACCTTGTCGAGCGCGGTGGAGACGGCGACGAAGTGCTTGGCGACGGCGCTCTTCTTCTCGTCGTCGGCGGCGTCGGTCAGTCCGAGCTTCTCCCACAGCCACTGGCGGGCGAGGCGCGCGTTCGTCAGGGTCTCGAGCGTGCCGAAGGTCTTCGACGCGACGATGAAGAGCGTGGTCTCGGGGTCCAGGTCCGCGGTCTTCTCGTAGATGTCCGCCGGGTCGATGTTCGACACGAAGCGGGCCTCGAGGCCGGGCTGGACGTAGGGCTTGAGTGCCTCGTAGACCATGACCGGGCCCAGGTCGGAGCCACCGATGCCGATGTTGACGACGGTCTCGATGCGCTTGCCGGTGACACCGGTCCAGGCGCCGCTGCGGACCTGCTCGGCGAAGCCGTAGACCTTGTCGAGCGTGGCGTGCACGTCGGCGTCGACGTCCTGGCCGTCGACGGTCAGGGGCGCCGCCGGCACGAGGCCCTCGGTCGCCTTCGGGCGGCGGAGCGCGGTGTGCAGCACGGCGCGGTCCTCGGTGACGTTGATGTGCTCACCGGCGAGCATCGCCTGGAAGCGTTCGGCGACGCCGGTGTCCTTCGCGACCTGCAGCAGCGCGGCGAGGATCTCGTCGGTCACCAGGCCCTTGGAGAGGTCGACGGTCAGGTCTGCCGCCTGGAAGGTGTACTGCTCGGCACGACCGGGGTCGCTGTCGAACCACCCTCGCAGGTCCGGGGTGAAGCCGGCAGCGATGCTGTCGAGCTTCTTCCAGCCTTCGGTCGATGTGGGGTCGACGGGAGCGGATTCGGTCACTTCGGTCCTCCTGGGGATCACGTTCAAGACGTACAGCCCGCGGGTCACGCAGCGCTGCGTCGCGGACCGTCTTCGAGCGTAGTGCGCTCCGGCGGGTGGTGCGCACAGTCGGCCGGGAGGCGCGGCTCGCGTTCGCTGCGCGCGTCACGCCTCCCCGCCGGTCGCGTTCCGTGCCGCGGTCGGCTCGCCGGGTTCAGGGCCGCGGGCTTTCCGGGTTCAGGGCCGCGGGCTTTCCGGGTTCACGGCTGCGCGGCGAAGCGACGCAGCCGCAGGCTGTTCGTCACGACGAAGACCGACGAGAACGCCATCGCCGCCCCCGCGAGCACCGGGTTCAGCAGCCCCGCCATCGCGAGCGGGATCGCCGCGACGTTGTACGCGAACGCCCAGAACAGGTTGCCCTTGATGACGCCGAGCGTCGCGCGCGACAGCCGGATGGCGTCGGCCACCACCGTGAGTCGACCGCTCACCACCGTGATGTCGCTCGCCGCGATGGCCGAATCGGTGCCGGCCCCCATGGCGATGCCGAGATCGGCCGCGGCCAGTGCGGCGGCGTCGTTCACGCCGTCGCCGACCATCGCGACGCTCCGTCCCTCGGACTGCAGCCGGCGGACGGTCTCGAGCTTCGACGCCGGGGTCGCGCGGGCATGCACCTCGTCGATGCCGACGCTCGCGGCGACCGCACGTGCGGCACCGTCGTTGTCGCCGGTGAGCAGGACCGGGTGCAGGCCGAGCGCCCGGAAGCGGGCGATCGCGTCGGCAGCCTCGGGCTTCACCGTGTCGCCGACGACGACCACGCCCAGGGCCGTGCCGTTCCGGGCGACGACGACCGCCGTGCCCCCGTCGACCTCGGCACGGTCGACGGCGTCGGACAGCACCGGTGGCAGGGTGATCGACCACGAGTCGGCGAGCCAGCGGGTCGTGCCGACCAGGACGACGTCGCCGTCCACGACGGCCTGCACACCGGCGCCGGCGGTGGCGGTGAACTGCTCGGCCTGGGGCAGGTCAGCGCCCCGGGCACGGGCCGCGGTGGTCACGGCGCGGGCGACGGGGTGTTCGGAGCCGTCCTCGACCGCTGCGGCGAGGCGCAGGACGACGTCCTCGGTCTCGTCGAGGGCGGTGACCGACCGCAGGGTCATCGACCCCGTGGTGACGGTGCCGGTCTTGTCGAGCACGACGGTGTCGACGCCGCGGGTGCGCTCGAGCACCTGCGGACCGCCGATCAGGATGCCGAGCTGGGAGCCGCGACCGGTGCCGACCAGCAGCGCGGTGGGTGTGGCGAGCCCGAGGGCGCACGGGCAGGCGATGATCAGGGTGGCGACGGCAGCGGTGAAGGCCGCGGTGACCGACCCGCCGAACACGAGCCAGCCGACGAAGGCCAGCACGGCGAGCGCGATGACGATCGGCACGAAGACGCCGGAGACGCGGTCGGCCAGGCGCTGCACCTCGGCCTTGCCGGTCTGAGCGTCCTCCACCAGGCGACCCATCCGGGCGAGCTCGGTGTCGGCACCGACGCGCGTGATCGCGACGACGAGCCGCCCGCCGACGTTGATCGTGGCACCGGTGACCCGGTCGCCCGGGCTGACCTCGACCGGCACGGACTCGCCGGTGAGCATGCTGAGGTCGACGGCCGAGGAGCCGTCCTGCACCAGGCCGTCACTCGGGATCCGCTCGCCGGGTCGCACCACGACGACGTCGCCCACGACCAGGGAGGAGGCGGGCACGAGGTGTTCGGCACCGTCGCGCAGGACGGTGGCGTCCTTCGCACCGAGTTCGAGCAGTGCCCGGAGTGCGGCACCAGACTGTGTCTTCGCGCGGGCCTCCATGTACCGGCCGGCGAGGATGAACACCGTCACGGCGGTCGCGACCTCGAGGTACAGGTCGGTGGCCTCGGGGTCCGTGGCGAACCACGAGAACGTCATGTGCATGCCGGTCGTGCCGGCGTCGCCGAAGAACAGGGCGTACAGCGACCACGCGAAGGCAGCGAGGACACCGACGCTCACCAGGGTGTCCATGGTGGCGGCACCGTGCCGGGCGTTGACCCACGCGGCACGGTGGAACGGGAGCGCACCCCAGACGGCGACGGGTGCCGCGAGCGTCAGGGCGAGCCACTGCCAGTTTGGGAACTGCAGGGCCGGCACCATCGAGAGCACCACGACGGGCACCGCGAGCACGGCGGACACGATCAAACGCCGGCGCAGCGGGCCGGTCGGGTCCTCGTCCACCGCGGGGTCGGCGTCAGCGGCGGCGGGCGGGGCGGGCACCGTGGCGCCGTAGCCGGCCGACTCCACCGCGGCAATGAGCGCCTCGGGGTCGGCGGTGCCGTCCGCGGCGACCTGCACCTGCGCCTTCTCGGTGGCGTAGTTGACGGTGGCGGTGACCCCGGGCAGCTTGCCGAGCTTCCGCTCGATGCGGTTCGCGCACGAGGCGCAGGTCATCCCGGTGATGTCGAGTTCGACGGTGCGGTCGGTCACGAGCGCACGACCTCGTACCCCGCCTCGGCGACGGCGGTGCGGAGGGCATCCGCGTCGACGGGTGCCGTCGAGCTGACGGTGACCTCGGACGATCCGCCGGGGACGAGTCGGACGTCGACGCCCGACACCCCGTCGACCTCGGTGAGTTCCTCGGTGACGCTCATCACGCAGTGGTCACAGGTCATGCCCTCGACGAGCAGCGTTTCGGTGGTCATGGTGTCTCCTTCTCGGTGGTCGATCGTCAGGGTCATGAGCGGACGAGCCGAGCGATCGCCTGGCTGGCCTCGCGCACCTTCTCGTCGGCGGCGTCCCCGCCCTCGGCGACGGCCTCGGCGACGCAGTGCGCCAGGTGATCCTCGAGCAGCGACAGCGCGACGCGTTCGAGGGCTCGGTTCGCCGCCGAGATCTGGGTCAGGACGTCGATGCAGTACGTCTCGTCCTCGACCATCCGCGCGATGCCGCGCACCTGCCCCTCTGCGCGACGAAGTCGCTTGAGCAGGTCGTCCTTGTCGCCGATGTACCCGACGTGTTCGTGCATGTCCGCCTCCACCGTTCTCAATACGGTACCCCCCTAGGGTATTCCTTTCCTTGTCCGGTGCAACTGATGGCATGATCGGCGCATGGACCCCTCGACGACGAACGGATTCCGCCGGCTGCGGTTCTCCGACGGCGAGGGTTCCGACTACTCCGAGATCTTCGCGGCCGAGTACGGCGGCTCGGACTTCGCCTCCGAGACCTTCGCCACCGACGACACCCGGTACGAGTACACGGTCGTGGGCGACGACGACCTGTCGCTGCGCACCATGCGGGCCGAGGGCGGTCGGCGGGGCGGGGTTATCGGCGTGCGGGACGACCACGTGGTGTTCTGGCTGACCAAGGGCCGGCTCGAGATGCACTTCGCCGACCGCACCCGCGTCGTCGAGCCGGGCAGCCCGTACATCGCGTCGGCGTCCGAGGCCTACCGGTTCGAGTCCGACGGCACCGTCTACAACGGCGTGCACGTGTCCGACCGGTTCCTGCGCAGTGTCGGCCGCGACCTCGGCTACCGCCTGCCCGACGGCCCACTGTTGTTCGACCAGCAGGACGAGGTCGTCGCCCGGCGCGAACCCCTGCGGCACCTGATCCGTGAACTCGGGCCGGCCCTGGTCGACGAGCGCGTGCTCGGGCCGATGCGGACCGCGCTGAACCGCCGGCTGGCCGTCGTCATCCTCGACACGTTCCCGATCCGGAACCGCGGTGACGACGTCCCCGTGGCGAACCGGCTCCGCGACGCGATCCGCTTCATCGAGCTGCACGCCGCCGAACGCCCCTCGGTCCCCACCATCGCCGCGGCCTGCGGACTGAGCCAGCGCGGGCTGCAGGACGTCTTCGCCCGGACGCTCGACACCACCCCGCACCGGTTCCTCCGCGACCACCGCCTGGACCGGGTGCGGGAAGAGCTCCTGCGTGCGGACCGCGGGGGCACGACGGCCGCGGACTGCCCACTCGTGTCGTCGGGGATCGCCGCGATCGCCCGCCGCTGGGGCTTCACCAACCCCGGCCGGTTCGCCGAGACCTACCGCGAACGCTTCGGCGAGGACCCGGCAACCACGAAGCGCGCAGCACTCGCGGCGCAGCCGGAGGCCGGCAAGGCGTCGTGGCGTGTCCGTCGTGCGGTGTCGTACATCGAGCAGCACCTCGACGACCCGCTCACGCTCGACGACATCGCGGCCGCCGCAGGGGTGCTCCCCCGACGGCTGCAACAGCTCTTCCGCGAGGAGCGCGGCGAGTCCCCGATGGCCTGTGTCCGTGCCATGCGGGCCGCTGCAGAGCGCAACGGCGCGGCCGGAAACGGCTGAACGGCCGGACGGAAGACCCCGGGGGTACACGCACATCCCCGGATTTCCGGGGTTCCCTGGAAAGCAGCCGAATCCGAGAAGTCGTGTGTGACGAATCTCTTCCACAGCCCGTCTCATCCGTGAACAGCAACCGCTGGGAACGCCCGGCGGGTCAACGGAAGGAACGAACATGGCTGACACCACCACCCCCACCCCGGCCACCACGGCGACCCGTGCCACCTCGCACGCCGGCACCAGCGGCGTCACCGGCAAGACCGTCATCGACGACACCGTCGTGTCGAAGGTCGCCGGCATCGCCGCCCGCGAGGTCAACGGCGTGCACTCCCTCGGCAACGGCGCAGCCCGTGCCATCGGCGCGATCCGCGACGCCATCGGCCAGCGCGACTTCGGTCAGGGCGTCAAGGTCGAGGTCGGCGAGAAGCAGGTCGCCGCGGACATCGTGATCGTCGCCGAGTACCCGGTGTCGCTCCAGCAGGTCGCCGACGGCGTCCGTGCCGGTGTCGCCCGTGCCCTCGAGCAGATCGTCGGCATGGAGGTCGCCGAGGTCAACGTGACCGTCCAGGACGTCTACATCCCGGGCGACGACGACGACAACGAGGACGAGAAGAAGGAAGCCCGAGTCGCATGAGCAACACGCTGATCGGCGCCCTCATCGGCGCAGTCCTCGCCGTCGTGGCACTGCAGTTCGGGTTCTGGGGCTTCGTGCTCGTCATCGTCTTCGGTGCGATCGGGGCCCTCGTGGCCGCACTCGCCACCGGGCGCATCGACCGCGGTGCCCTGACCGACGTGCTGACCGGACGCCGGAGCTCCCGGTGAACGCCGGCCCGGACGTCCCGGGCCGCGTCGAGATCACCGCACGCGCGCTCACCTCGCTGGCGCGGGCCGTCGCAGCCGAAGGGCTCGGCGCCCCCGCCAAGCGGGTGCGCGTCGGACTCGGCGACGCGTCGGGAGCACTGTCGCTCGACATCACCGGGCCGATCGCCGCGAGCGACGACATCGTCTCCGGGTCGATCCGGATCGCGGACCAGGTCAAGGGCCGCGTGAGCGACCTGACCGGGCGTCGCGTCGGCAGTGCCCACATCGAACTCACCGGGATCGTGCGCGAGCACGAGTCCCGTGCCCGCTAGGAGGCCATCATGAGCAACGGTTCCGTCGAACGACGCATCCGTCGTCGGAGCGTGCACCGCTCCCGCTCCACAGCAGTGGCGGTGGCACTCGTGGTGCTCGCCCTGGTGGCCGCCTGGATCGGCACCGAGGCGGTGCTCAGCGCCATCGGACGCCCGCCGCTGGTCGCCGACCCCCAGACCGTGGTCGACACGGCGCTCCGTCCGGACGCCGCGTTCGTCACCATCGTCGAGGTCATCGCGGGTGTGCTCGTCGTCCTCGGCGTCGTGCTGGTCGTCCTGGCGCTCAAGCCCGGCCGCCAGCACCGATCGGTCGTCGAGCACGAGCGTGGTGCGGTCGTCATCGACGCCCGCATCGTCGCCTCCACCGCGGCGAACGCTGCAGGCATGGCGGCCGGTGTCCCCGAGGGGAACGCCTCCGCCACCGCCCGTGGCCGTTCCACCGAGGTCCGCATCGTCCCCGTCACCGGTGTGCCGGTCGACGAGGCGAGCGTGCGCGCCGCCGTCGTGGAGCGTCTGAGCGGTCTCGACGAGCGCTTCGGCCGACGCGTCCGCGTCCGGGTCGAGGAGAAGGGAACCCTCGCATGACCAAGAGCAACCGGACCCTCAACCGGATCATCCTGTTCGTCCTCGGCCTCGTCGCCGTGGTCGTCGGGATCGCGATGGGCGCGGGTGTGCTGCCCGCCGTCCAGGACGCCGTCAAGCCGTACGTCGACCTCCCCCGCAGCCTCGACGTCCCCGCGTCCGCGCTGTGGATCGTCGCCGGGGTCGCGGCCCTCGTGATCGTCCTGTCGCTCGTGTGGGTGTTCACCCGCGGTGGTGGCGGCACGTCCGTCGCCGTCCGGGAGCACTCGGGCGACGATGCGGTCACCGTCAACGTCGCACTCGTCCGGGACGTCCTCGAGCACGAACTCGCGGGTGTCCGCGACGTGGTCGGGTCCCGTGTCGACACCTACCTCGTCCGCCGGCAGCGCGCCGCCCGGATCCGTGTCGCGGTCCGCCGCGGCGGGGACGCCGTCAGTGTGCTCGACGCCGTCGACCGAGCCGTCGCGGTCCTCGACCGCACCCTCGGCCGTCCGGTCCCGGTGCTCGTGCACCTGACCGGCGGTACCCGCTCCGCGCTCGCGAAGTCGACCCGCGTCCACTGACACCCGTCAGCCGGACGCACCCCGGGCCTCCCGGCCCACCACCACACCACCGGGCGCACGCCCACCCACGAAAGGACCCGTCATGGGACTCGACGACAAGATCAAGAACGCCGCTCAGGACCTCGCCGGCAAGGCGAAGGAAGCCGTCGGCAACCTGACCAACGACGACTCGAAGGTCGCCGAAGGCAAGAAGGACCAGGCCGCTGCGAGCGCGAAGCAGACCGGCGAGGACGTCAAGGACGTCTTCAAGAAGTAGGTCGCACGACCGCATCGGGGCACCCGTCGAACGGGTGCCCCGATGCGTCCCCGCGCAGATCCCGAACGAGGAGGAACCATGCAGCACGACCCCCATGCGAACACGCAGGTCACCGAGGTGGCCCTGCCCGCAGCACTGACGGCGCCGCTGCCCGACGACGCGAGCACCGCGACGATCGTTGCGCGCACCGCGGCGGAGACCGCGCTCGGCGTGCCCGGCGTGCACCACCTCGGCGGGATCGCCGCCCGTGCCGCCGACCAGCTGCGGAAGCAGCTCGGCCGTTCGGCGGGCACCACCGGCGTGCAGGTCGACGAACAGGACGGCGTGCTCACCGTGCAGGTCGCCGTCGTCGTCAGCTACCCGCACCCGGTGCTGGACGTCGCCGCCGAGGTCCGGCAGCAGGTCACCGCAGCGACGCGGCAGCTGTCCGACCTCCGCACCTCGGTCGACGTACGCGTCCTCGACGTGCACGGACCGTTCGACGACGAGCAGTCCCCGCTCGGCCGGGCCGCCGAGCAGGCGACCGGTGCTGTCAAGCAAGCGGCCGAGTCGACCGGCGACGCCGTCAAGCGGGCCGCCGAGACCACCGCGGACGCGACCAAGCGCGCCGCGTCGGCCACGGCCGACGCGACGAAGCAGGCTGCCGACGCCACGGCCGACGTGGCGAAGCAGGCAGCGTCGGCCACCGCGGACGCCACCAAGCAGGCAGCGTCCGCCACCGCGGACGCCACCAAGCAGGCCGCGTCCGCCACAGCCGACGCCACCAAGCAGGCCGCCGACGCGACAGCCGACGCCACCAAGCGCGCTGCCGACGCCACCGCCGACACCACCAAGCGTGCCGTCGACGCCGCCGCCGCGACGGGCGAGCGTCTGCATGACGCCGCCTCGGAGTCGCTCGCCCGGGCATCCGAGCAGGCCGCCGACGCGGCATCGTCCGCGAAGGACGCCGCCGAGCAGGCCCGCGACGTCGTCGTCGACGCGGCCGGCACGACCCGCGACCGGGCCGCCGACGCTGCCGATGCCGCGGCCGACGCTGCCGACGACGCAGCCGTCGCCGCCGATGCGGCAGCGGATGCCGCAGTGGCTCCCCGTCACCGGGACCAGCCGTGACCACCGCCTGGTCCGGAGGGCGCCGGTCCCGCGACCGGCGTCCCCGACCCCGCGGCGTCTGGATCGCCGGCGGCATCGGGGTCTTCCTCGTGCTCGCCGTCGCGGTCGGCGGCTTCCTGCCGCTGGTCGGGTTCCTCGGCGGGGTCACCGCCACCACCGCCGGCCTCGTACCGTTCCCGTTCGTCCGCGTCACCCTGATCGCCCTGCTCGGTGCGGTCGTGGTGCTCGCCCTGCTCCTGCTCGCCCTGACCCGTCGGCACACCGCGACCGCGACGACCGCCGTGGTGCTCGCCGTCCTGGTGAGCGTGGCGGTCACCCTGGTCCCCGTCGTCCTGGTCGCCGTCGGCTCCGCCGACCGCGCGGGCGACGTCTGGCCGATCGTCACCGAGCTCTGGACCCGTTTCACCGGCTGACGTCGTGCACACGGTCCCGGCCTGGAGGCCCGCCCCACCCGACCCGGTCGGCCCACCCGGGTGGTCCCGGAGCCCACTGCCCGTCCGCTAGCCTCGCGACGTGAAGCGTCTCTCCCCCGGCCAGCGCTGGGTCATCGGTCTCGGCGCGTTCGCGCTCGTCTGTCTCGTCGTCGGCGTCATCGGGCTCGCGGTCGGCTTCCGTTGGGGCAGCGCCCTCGGCGTCATCGGGCTGCTGCACCTCGGCCTGACCGGCCTGGCCGGTGCACTCGTCTGGACCTCGACCCCGGCGGTCGCTCCGCGTCCCGTCGAGCGTCCGACGCCGCGCCCCGGCGAGACGCACCGGGTCTTCTCGTACGGCACGCTCCAGCAGCCGCTCGTGCAGGAGTCGCTGTTCGGCGACCACGTCCCGACCACCCCGGACTCCCTGCCCGGCTGGCGGCTCGACTGGGTGACGATCACCGACCCGGACGTCATCCGGACGAGCGGCTCCGACCGGCACCCGATCCTCCGCCGCGGCTCCGCCGGCGACGTCGTCGAGGGTGTGGCCCTGACGCTCGGGTACGAGTGGCAGCTCCGCGCGGTCGACGGCTACGAGGTCGCCGACTACCAGCGCATCCGGGTCACGCTGGCCTCGGGCTCGACGGCCTGGGTCTACGTGGCGGCCGACGAGGCCTGAGCCGCGGCGCGCAGCCGTTCGAGCCCCTGGTCGATCGACACCGACGGGGTCCACCGCAGGTCGCTCCGGGTCCGTCGCTGGTCGAACCAGTGCGCCGTCGAGAGCTGTTCGGCCAGGAACCGGGTCATCGGCGGCTCGTCCTCGCCCGGTCTGACGCGCCAGACGGCCTCGACCACGGAGCCCGCGGCCCGCGCAACCGCGGCCGGCACGTGCCACTGCGGCGGTCGGACGCCCGACGCCGTGCAGATGCCGGCGAGCAGGTCGGCGACCGGGCGGGGCTCACCGTTCGTGACGACGTAGGCGTTGCCGTGCACACCGTCGTCCGTGACGCGTTCGAGTGCCGCGACCATGGCCGTCGCGGCGTTGTCGACGTAGAGCGTGTCGATGAGCGCGGCGCCGGAGTCGAGCAGCGGGAGCCGTCCGGCGCGGGCACGCTCGACGATCCGTCCGACGAGTTGTGTGTCGCCCGGACCCCACACCAGGTGCGGCCGGACCGCCACGACGGCGAAGTCCGGGGTGTCGGCGTCGAGTGCCAGCAGCTCCGCCGCGGCCTTGGTGCGGGCGTAGTCGCCTCGGGCACCGGACGGCTCGGCCGGACCGGCGTCGGCCCCGACGAGCGACGACCCGGTGTGCGCGACCGACGGCGACGACACGAAGACGAAGCGCCCGACGCCGGCTGCACGGGCGGCCGCCAGCAGTGAGCGGGTTCCCTCGATGTTGACCCGGGCGAAGTCGGCCGGGTCCCCGGCGAGCGAGACCTTGGCGGCCAGGTGCACGACGGCCTCGACCCCGTCGACCGCGCGGGCGATCGCGGCGTCGTCGGTCATCGTCCCGGCGACGTCATGCACCCCGGGCACTCCCGAAGGACGGCGCTGGAACGTCCGGACCTCGTGGCCTGCGTCCCGCACGGCGGCGGCGGTGGCCTGCCCGAGGAACCCGCTGGCCCCGGTGACCAGGACCTTCACGGCCGGACCATCCCGCCGCGGTCTCGAACCGCGACGGGCCGGCGATTCGTGCTCACCGACACCTCACGCCCCCGACAGCCCGTGAGGTGTCGGTGAGCGCGTGAGAACGCGCCGAACGCGCCGATCACGGCCGGACCATCCGTCCGCCGGACAGCACCGAACCGGCCCAGCGGGACAGCCGGGTGCGGTCGACCTTGGAGTTGTGGCGGATGTCGGTCGGCAGCACGGGCACGACGAGCACCGCGGCGAGCGGCACTCCGGCGGCGGCACGGACCGCGCTGGAGAGCTGCGGCGACGCCAGCCCGGGGCGCCGCACGGCGGGGACGGTCTCGACGACGGCCACCACCTGCTGGGTGCCGATCGGCCCGATGCCCGCGACCCCGGCACGTCCGACACCGTCGACGCCCTCGATCCGCTGCTCCGGCCCCACCGGCGTGACGACCCCGTCCGGAGTCACCAGCACGTGCTGCAGCCGGCCCTCGACCCAGATCCGTCCCGCGGTGTCCAGATGTCCGACGTCCCCGGTGCGGTGCCCGCGCGGGTCGTCGACGCCGAGGCGCGAGACCCGATCGGTGCGCCAGAGCCGGTCGTAGTGGTCGCGCACATGGGGTGCCGCGACGACGATCTCCCCGGTGATCTCGGGCTCGTCCGTCAGGGCTCCGGTCGAGCGCCCGGAACCGTCGAGCGGTGCGATGCGGACGCGGACGTTCGCTGCCGGCACCCCGACGCAGATCCCCTCGTCGTCGGACCGGCCGGCGGCACGGACCCCGTCCAGGTCGACGTCGGTCATGAGGAGCCCCTCGGTCATGCCGTAGGGGGTGTGGGCGCTGGCGTTCGGCATCAGCTCGGTCGCCGCGGTGAGCAGCGCAGCCGAGACGGGAGCCCCGGCCGACAGGAACAGCCGCACGCCCATCAGCGCCTGCCGGTCGGCGTCGGTGAGCTCCGACGCAGTCGCGACGACGTTCGCCAGGGCCGCGGGCGACAGGAACACCACGGTGGCGTCGGCCGCGGCGACCGAGGCCGCGACCGCCTTCGCCGTCAGGGTGCGCGGCGCGGTGACGTCCATGTCGGGCGCGACCGACCGTGCCCCGAGGGCCGGGCCGAGCAGCGCGAACGGCGCGAACCCGGCGACGAGGCCGGTGCCGACCCCGACGTCGTACTGGGTGGCCAGGGCGTCCCGGACGGCGCTGAGCTGCCCGTGCGTGTACACGACGCCCTTCGCCGGGCCAGTCGATCCCGAGGTGAAGAGCACGGCCGCGGGCGCGTCCGGCGACGGAGCCGTGGGCAGCGCGGTGCCGTGGGCGAGACGGCGGGCGCCCCGTCGGGCGACGTCGACGAGCGTGTGCTCCACCCGCAGTGCCTTCCGGGCCGGCGCGGGTAGCGAGACCGTCGCGATGCGTCGCCCCGGCCAGCCGAGGGCACGCGCGGCACCGAGCCCGGGCAGCGCGCCGATGATCCAGTCCGGTCGGGCTCCGCGGACGGCCCGGGTCAGGCCGCCGAGTCCGAGTCCGGCGTCCGCGACGACGACGACCGCCCCGATCCGCACGCAGGCGTACAGGACGGCGGTCAGGTCGGCACCGGGGGTCACCAGGAGCGAGACACGGTCGCCGCTGCGGACGCCCAGGTCGTCGAGTCCGGCGGCGATCTCGTCGACCCGTCGGGCGAGCAGCCGCCACGTGATCGTGCGGGGGCCACCGGCTGCGGCCATCTCGACCAGCGCGGGTTCGTCACTGGCACGCAGTTCGTCGAGCCGCGCCCAGAGCGGCGGGGTCGCCGGTGCGGGCTCGCCCGGGTCCGCGGCGTCGGCCTGGAGGCCCGTGGCAGCCCGGGCAGGACGGCCACCGTCCGGCAGGCGGTCGCCGAGCCAGTCGAACACCGCGCCCGCCACGTCGGCGTCATCGGGCAGCAGGTGCCCGGCGCCCTCGAACCGGTGGACGTCGGCGTGCGGCACGCGTTCGGTCAGGTCGTCCAGGTAGCGCTCGAGGAACACCGGGTCGCGCGGACCCCAGAGCAGGAGCACCGGCACGTCGAGCGCGGCGACCCCGGCGGCGATGCGGTCGAGTTCGGGGGCGCTCCGGTGCCGGGCGTCGACGGGGATGTCCGCGACGAAGCCGCCGATGCCACCGCGACGGGCGGCACCGCGGTAGGGCGCCCGGTAGCCGTCGGCTGTGGCACGGTCGAGCTTCGGGTGCGCGATGGCCAGGGTGGTCTCGAGGAACGCCGGGGTCACGACCGTCGCGCGGCCGAGCATCCCCGGGCCGAGGGCGAGCCGCAGCGGTGCGGGGATCGGGGCGTCGTCGGGCTGGTGCACGGCGGTGTTGCACGTCATCGCGGCGGCCAGGACGTCCGGGTGGTCGACGGCCCAACCGAGCGACACGACACCGCCCCAGTCGTGGCCGAGGGTGACGACCGGTCCGGTCAGCCCGAGTTCGTCGGTCAGGGCTCCGAGGTCCGCGACGCGCTGCGCCAGTCCCCGCTCGACGCCGGTGCGCTCCGAGAAGCCCATGTCGAGCTGGTCGATGGCGACCACACGCCAGGCCGGGCCGCCGGCGCGGGCGACCTCGAGCGAGGTGCGGAGCACCGACCGCCACAGGTACGACCACGTCGGGTTGCCGTGCACGCAGAGGATCGTGCCGACCGGTTCCACGCCGAGCGCGGCCAGGGACCCGGCCGTGTCGAGGAGGTGCCAGGTGCGCGCGGCGCGATCCGTTCCTCCCGTCCGCTCTCCGGACCACGCGGGAACCGTGACCAGACGCGACCAGGCCGGGTCGAGGCCGGGCAGGGAGGGCGGCTGCGTCGCCGGAGCCGTGCTCGCGGCGACGCGGGGCAGCCGGGACGTCACCAGTGGAGTTCCATCATCGCCGTGTTGATGCCCGAACCGACGCCACCCAGGAACACGCGGTCACCGCGACGGATGCCGCCGGAGGCGACCTCGTCGGCGAGCGTGATCGGGATCGACGCGGGGCCGACGTTGCCGAAGCGCTGGTACGTGGTGGGGACCTTGTCGCGCGGGATGCCGATCGCCTCGACGAAGGCGTTGGTGTGCACGTCGGAGACCTGGTGCAGCACGTAGCGGTCCATGTCGGCCCAGTCGAAGTGGGCGCGGGCCTCGGTCCAGGCGGCGACGACGAGTTCCATGCCGCCCTTGAGCAGCATCTTCGCGTCCGTGAACATGCCGTCGACGCTGCCGACGCAGAGGTCGTACCACTGGGTCGCCGCGCGGGTGACGCCGCCGACGATCCGGTGTCCTTCGGGGTGCAGGTCCGCCGGGCCGAGCACGGCCGCCGCGGCACCGGACCCGAGGGTCAGGCTGGCGAACTCGCTCATGAAGTCCTTGCGGTTCCGGCCGCCCTGGTTCAGGCGGTCGATGGTGTTGAGCTGCACCTGGTCGGCGTCCTCGCCGTCGACGACGAGCGCGTACTTGATCTGCCCGGAGTCGATCATCCCCGCGGCGACGCTCATGGCGTTGACGAACCCCAGGCAGGCGTTCGCGATGTCGAAGTTGATGGCGGACGACGGCAGCCCGAGGCCGTGGTGCAGGCGGACGGCCACCGACGGCTCGAGGTGCGGACGGGTCACCGAGGTGTTGATGAGCAGCCCGATCTCGTCCGGACGGACACCGGCTTCGGCCATGGCACGGCGGCCGGCGTCGATCGCGGCGTCCTGGAAGGTCTGGCCCTCGCCCCAGTTGCGACGCTCGATGACACCGGCGACGCGCTCGAGGAGTCCCATCGGCAGACGGAGTCGACGGAGGACCCCGCGGAGCTTGGCCTCGATGTCGGCCGAGGTCGTCACACGCTCCGCCGTGGTGGTCGCCACGGAGAGCAGTGAGACGTTCCGGTGCTTCGCCGTGGCGTTGCCGGGCTGCTCCGGTTCACTGCTCGATGCCTGGTCGACCGGCCGTTCCGTCATGATCGTCACCGACACATACTTCCGCATCTGGCCTGTGTGCGCGATCCGGATGCGCTGGACGGCCCTGAATCCGTCCAATGCATTGCATGTGAAATACATATTGCATACGATGGCTACCGACCCCTTCGATCGGAGCCCCGAATGCCCCCGCTCAGCAAGTCCACCTCTGCCGCAGCCCTCCTGCTGGCGTTCGCGCCGTTGGCGGTGCCGGACCTGGCCGCCGCGACGACCGTCACGACGGCACCCGCGCGGACCGAGGAGCGAGCCGACGCGTCCGTGGAGCCGGAGGCGCCGGGCGAGGGCGAGACACCTGTCGACAGTGGCTCACCTGTTGAGCCCGAGGCGCCCGTGGACACCGCGGCCCCGGTCGACGCCGACCCCGCCACGGAGCCGGAGCCGGACCCGGCGCCGAGCACCGCGCCCGCCCCGACCCGCACCCCCGAGGCGCAGCCCACGACCGACGAGGTCACGCCGAACGAGACGCCGATCAACGTCTACGTCATCGGCGACCAGGACACGACCGGCCAGCCGGGACAGCTGTTCGAGACGTCCATCTTCAACATCAAGAACGCCAGCGGCTTCACGATCCCCGCGCGCTCGTTCGACTTCCACTGGACCATCACCGGTCCCGCGACCTTCCCGCGGTCGCGGCCTCCGTACTCGGTGGCGAACTCCGGCAGGGCCAACGTCGCGGGCTGCACGTTCACGGCCACGACCCAGACCGACTGTCTCGCCGGGAACCCCCAGCCGCTCTACACCGGCAGCACCAACAACTACAACCACATCCGCGTCCCGATCGTCGTCGACGCCTCGGCCCTGCCGGGTGACGTCATCACGGTGCACGGCTCGTTCGCCCCGAACGCCGCCACCGACTACGTGAACTCGAGCGAGCAGACGACATCGACGTGGAAGGTCACCATCCCGCTGACCGCCGCCGTCATCGACGAGCCGACCGCAGCCGTGGGGCCGAAGCCGACCATCACCGGCCAGGGCGTCCCCGGCGGCACCGTCGACGTGACCGTCGGTGACCGGGCACCGGTGAACGTCCCCGTCGGAGACGACGGCACCTGGTCGCTCCCCGTCACCGAGGCGCTGTCAGACGGGTCGGTCACCGTCACCGCCGTGCAGCACCGCAACGGCTTGACCGCCGAACCCACCACGGCGACCCTCGACGTCGACGCCACCGCCCCCGACGTCCCGATCGTCGACGACCCCGGCACCGTCGCCGACCCGACCGGCCCGATCACCGGCACCGCCGAGCCGGGCTCCATCGTCATCGTCCGCGACGAGGCCGGCAACGAACTCGGCCGCGACCGCGCGAACGAGGACGGTGACTTCTCCGTCCGTCTCGACGCACCGCTGCCCGAGGGCGCGACCGACCTCGTGGTGGTCGCCGCCGACGCGGTCGGCAACGAGTCCGGCCCCGCGACCGCGACCGCGGTCGTCCCGGACACCACCGCGCCCGATGCTCCGGTCGTCGAGCGCCAGGACCTCGCGACCTCGACCGGCCCGGTGGTCGGCACCGCCGAGCCCGGCTCCATCGTGATCATCCGTGACCGGGACGGCGACGAGATCGGGCGCGGCGAAGCCAACGACGACGGCGACTTCTCGGTCGAGCTGGACGAGCCGCTGACCGAGGGCGACCACGGTCTGGAGGTCGTCGCGCAGGACAACGCCGGCAACGAGTCGGCTCCCTCGCCCGTGACCGTCACCGCACCCGACGTCACCGCACCCGACGCACCGATCAGCACGACCCCCGAGTTCCTCGCCGACGGCACCGGCCCCTTCACCGGGTCGGCCGAACCGGGTTCGACAGTGATCGTGCGTGACGCCGACGGCAACGAACTCGGCCGCGCCGAGGCCCGCGACGACGGGCAGTTCACCGTCGTGCTCGACGAGCCGCTCGACGACGGCGCGCACGACCTCGAGATCGTCGCGCAGGACGAGACCGGCAACGTCTCGTCCCCGACGCCGGTCACGGTGGACGTGGACGACGACGCTCCGAGCGCACCGATCGTGACCGGTCCGACCGACCTGGCTGACGGCACGGGTCCGATCACCGGGACCGCGGAGCCGGGCTCCACCGTGATCATCCGCGATGAAGACGGCAACGAGATCGGCCGCGGCGATGCCAACGACGACGGCGACTTCAGCATCGAGCTGGACGAGCCCCTCGACGACGGCGACCACCACCTCGAACTCATCGCCCAGGACGACGCCGGCAACGTCTCGACGCCGAACCCGGTCACCGTCGACGTCGACACCGAAGCACCCGACGCACCGTTCGTGACCAGCCCGTCCGACCTGAGCGACGGCAAGGGCCCCATCACCGGGACCGCCGAGGCCGGCTCCACCGTGATCATCCGCGACGAGGACGGCACTGAACTCGGCCGCGGCGAGGCCAACGATGACGGGGACTTCAGCATCGAGCTGGAAGAGCCGCTCGACGATGGCGACCACCACCTCGAACTCATCGCCCAGGACAAGGCTGGCAACCAGTCAGAGGAAACGAAGACCACGGTCGACGTCGACACCAAGGCGCCGACGGCACCAATCGTCACCAGCCCGTCCGACCTCGCTGACGGGACCGGCCCCATCACCGGAACCGCCGAACCGGGCGCCACCGTGATCATCCGTGACGAAGACGGCAACGAACTCGGCCGCGGCGAAGCCAACGATGACGGGAACTTCAGCATCGAGCTGGACGAACCGCTCAACGATGGCGACCACCACCTCGAACTCATCGCCCAGGACAAGGCTGGCAACGAATCCGACCCGACCGACACCACGGTCGACGTCGACACCGAAGCCCCCGACGCACCAGTCGTCACCAGCCCCAAGGACCTCGACAACGGCAAGGGCCCCATCACCGGGACCGCCGAACCGGGCTCGACGGTGATCATCCGCGACGAGGACGGCAACGAGATCGGCCGCGGCGAAGCCAACGACGACGGCGACTTCTCCATCGAACTCGATGAGCCCCTCGACGACGGCGACCACCACCTCGAGCTGATCGCCCAGGACGACGCCGGCAACGAATCCAACCCGACCGACACCACCGTCGACGTCGACACCGAAGCCCCCGACGCACCCGTCGTCACCAGTCCGTCCGACCTCGCTGACGGGACCGGCCCCATCACCGGAACCGCCGAGCCGGGCGCCACCGTGATCATCCGCGATGAAGACGGCAACGAGCTCGGCCGCGGCGATGCCAACGACGACGGCGACTTCTCCATCGAGCTGGACGAGCCCCTCGACGACGGCGACCACAAGCTCGAACTCGTCGCCCAGGACAAGGCCGGCAACACCTCCGAAGAGACGACGACCACCGTCGACGTCGACACGAAGGCACCGACCGCACCGGTCGTCACCAGCCCCTCCGACCTCGCTGACGGCAAGGGCCCCATCACCGGCACCGCCGAGCCCGGCTCCACCGTGATCATCCGCGACGAGGACGGCAACGAGCTCGGCCGCGACACCGCGGACGAGAACGGCGACTTCGAGATCGCCCTCGACGAGCCGCTCACGGACGGTGGGCACGACCTCGAGCTCATCGCGCAGGACAAGGCCGGCAACGAGTCCGACCCGACGAAGACCACCGTCGACGTCGACACCGAGGCCCCGGCGGCACCCGTCCTCGAGGCGTTCGATGACATCGTCGGCGGCACCGGCATCGTCCGGGGCTCCGCCGAGCCCGGCTCGACGGTCGTGATCCGCGACGCCGACGGCCGCGAGATCGGCCGTGGGACCGCCGACTCCGACGGGCGGTTCGCCTTCCGGACGACGGTTCCCCTGGAGCCGGGAGCGCACCTGCTGTCGGTCGTCGCCGTGGACCGCTTCGGTCACGTCTCACCGGGCTCGAGCATGCTCGTCACCCTCGTCCCCGAGAGCGAAGAGGGCGAGAACGACGAGAACGACAACGGGGCCGGAACGGGAATCGCGTTCCCGGGGATCGTGGCCCCGGGCACCGGCACCGGCACCGGCACGCAGCTCGGCTCGACCGACGATCGCACCGCACCCGCTCCGAAGACCGACGGAGCCAGCACCACCGGCACCGTGACCGCCAACCGTGAGCTCGCGTTCACCGGTGTCGAGCTCGGCGGCTGGCTCGCCGCCGCGCTGACCGCACTCGGGCTCGGCGCCGTCCTGCGCCTGCTCGCGCGCCGACGCCAAGGCGACGTGCGCGGCGACTGAGCCCCGGACTGCGGACTGGAGGCCCGGATCACGTCCCCGACGAGGGGACGCGATCCGGGCCTCCCGGCTGTCACGGCGCTGCAGCGCCCGAGCGCTCAGCCCTCGGTCTGCAACGGCTCCTTCGGCAGCTTCCGCACCTTCGCGCGCCGCTTGCGGCGCTCCGGGATCATCGACCGCATCTCCTCGAGCTTGCCGAAGCAGAGCAGCCGGTCGCCCGGCTCGAGGGCGACGCCACTGCGCGGGTTCGGGATGACGTTCGAGCCGCGGTGCAGCGTGAGGACCGTGATGTCGCGGTCCCAGAGCCCGGACTCCTTGATCGTCTTGCCGACCAGGTCGGCGTTCGTGTGCACGAGGAGCTCGGCGACGCCGTAGCCGGTCGAGACGGACAGCCGCTGCCGGACGTCGATCTCGGGGAACGCGACCTGGTTCGCGATGAAGTCGACGATCGCACCGGCGATGTCGAGGCCGGTGGCGCGCTCGACGCCCTCGAGCCCTGGCGAGGAGTTGACCTCCATCACGAGCGGCCCGTCGTTGCCCTCGAGCATGTCGACGCCGGCGACCTTGAGGCCCATGATCTGCGCCGAGCGGACGGCCACGGCCTCGTACTCGGGCGAGAGCGTGACCTTCTCGACGGTGCCGCCGCGGTGCACGTTGGAGCGGAACTCGTCGCCCGAAGCGGTCCGACGCATCGCCGCCACGACCCGGTCACCGACGACGAGGGCCCGGATGTCACGCCCGCGGCTCTCGGCGATGAACCGTTGGATCAGGACGTTCTGCTTCGTGGAGTGGAGGGTCTCGACGATCGACTCGGCCACCTTCGCCTCGGGTGCCAGGATCACGCCGATGCCCTGCGTGCCCTCGAGGAGCTTGATGACGACGGGCGCGCCGCCGACCCGTTCGATCGCGCCGCGCACGTCGTTGCGGCCGGCCACGAACGTCGTCGCCGGCATGCCGATGTCGTGCCGCGACAGGATCTGGTTCGCCCGGAGCTTGTCGCGCGAGTTCGTGATGCCGTTCGCCGTGTTCGGCGTGTACACGTCCATCTGCTCGAACTGGCGCACCACGGCGGTGCCGTAGTAGGTGATCGAGTTGCCGATGCGCGGCAGCACGGCGTCGTAGTCGCTCAGCAGCTTGCCGCGGTAGAGCAGGTCCGGGTCGTCACCGGACAGGTCGATCGCGAAGCGCAGGGTGTTGAGCACCTTGACCTCGTGACCGCGGTCGAGTGCCGCTGCGCGGAGGCGCTGGGTCGAGTACGCCTGGGGCGCGCGCGACAGGATGGCGAGTTTCATCGAGGGGTTCTCCGCTGGGTCGGATCGACGGCGACGCTCCATCAAAGCATGCGGACGTGGCCACGGAGCATGCGACAGGATGGGCACATGGCCCGAGCTCCGAAGTCCTCCGACAGCGGGCTCGTCGTCGCCGGGTGGCGGGAGTGGGCGGGACTGCCGGACCTCGGCGTGCCGTGGATCAAGGTGAAGCTCGACACCGGCGCCCGGAGCTCCGCGTTGCACGCCTTCGACCTCGAGGAACTGCCCGGCGAGCGGGTCCGGTTCTCGCTGCACCCCTGGCAGGACACCGATGCCGACGCCTCCACCATCGAGTGCGACGTGCACGACCGGCGCATCGTCCGCAGCTCGACCGGGCACACCCAGGAGCGCATCGTCGTCCGCACGCGGATCGCGTTGGCCGGGCAGGTCGTCGAGTCCGAGGTCACCTTGAGCAACCGTGACCAGATGGGCTTCCGGATGCTCGTCGGTCGCGAGGCACTCCGGCAGGGCTTCCTCGTCGATCCTGCACGGTCCTTCATGGCCGGGCGGGCTCCGAAGGAGATCCGGCGCCGCAACCGCGGTCGCGCCTGAGCGCTCCTGGGCGCTCCTGGTCACGCAGCACGGGCCGTTGCGGTGACCGGTCGACGGCCTGGAGGCGCGGTGCGGGGCCGCCACGGGCCTCCCGTCCGCCTCGACGCGCGTCCCGGGCGCTGGTCGGGACGCTGGTCGGCTCAGCGACCCAGGTGGCGGCCGAGGAAGGCGAGCTGCTGCGGCGCCAGGCGGCGCCAGTAGCCGTGCGTGTGGGCGCCGGGTGCGAAGCCCCCGGCCGGAGGCGTGTCGAAGCCGTCGACGTAGGTGTGCACCGCCGGCGCGAACCCGTCACCGTTGCCGCAGTCGACGCGGACGGCGACACCGTCCAGGGCGCGCTGCCGCCCGAGGACCGTGTTCGCGCGGAAGTCGGCGGCGTCGTCGAAGGCGCCGCGGGCGGTGTCGGCGGCCGACTTCCAGAGCGCGGGGCTGATGGCCGAGACGGCCCGGACGCGCGAGGCGCCGAGCACTCCGCCGAGCCGGAGGGCGCCGAAGCCACCCATCGAGTAGCCGGTCAGGGCGAGGCGGTCCGTGTCGAAGCCGCGGCGGGCGATCAGGGGCAGGAACTCCTCGACGACCATCGCGGCGGGGTCGTCGCCGTCGGCACGCCGGTGCCAGTAGCGGTTGCCGCCGTCGATCGAGGCGATCGCGAACGGTGCTCCTCCGTCGGCGACGTGCGCTGCGAGGAACCGGTCGTAGCCCAGGCTCCGCCCGAAGAACGAGGTGTGGTCGTCGCCGTAGCCGTGCAGGGCGACCGCCACCGGCAAGGGGGTGTCGGATGCCGGGGCCGCGATCGTCCATCCGACGGTGCGGCCGTTCCGAGCGGTCGAGACGAAGGTGCCGGAGGTGGTGGGGACCGGCTGGACGTCGGGGACCGTGCCGTCGGTGCCGTCCAGACCGAGGACCCGGTACAGGGTCGAGCGCCCGGGCAGCAGGCCGAGGTTGATCCCCTCGGCCACGGCTCCCGCGGCGACGATGCCCGTGCCACCGATGAGCAGGGAACGCCGCGTGATCGTGGCAGCACGCGATCGGGTCATGTGGTGGGCGCCGTTCCGTCTGGGGTGTGTTCCCGGATGAGGGACGCGGCGACGGATCGTGCCGTCGTCGTGTCGAGCGCGGGGTCGCGCAGTCGCATCGCAAGGTAACCGGAGACGATGAGGAGCAGCTGGTCGGCGAGGGCCCCGGCACGGGGACCGACCACCGGCACCGCCCGTGCCACGAGCCGCCGGCGCAGGGTGGTGGTCTCGAGGTCCAGGACCTGTCGGACCTCGGCGGGGGCGTCGGCGTACTCGGCGGCGGTGCCGAGGAAGGCGCACCAGCGGGAGCCCGTGGGCGTCGAGCGGTAGTCGTCGAGGGCGTCGAACACCGCCAGGAGTCGGCCCAGGTCGTCCCGTTCGGCGGCGACCGCACGGTCCCACGTGGCGATCCAGTCCTCGTGGCGACGGGTGAGGGCCGCGGCGACGAGCGACTCCTTGCTCGCGTAGCCGCGGTACAGGGTGGCCGTCGAGACCCCGGCCCGTTCGAGGACCGCGTCGATCGGGGTGGCGGCGATGCCCTGTGAGAAGAAGAGCTCCTCGGCGGCGTCGAGCAGCCGTTGCTCGGTCCCTGGGCGCATCACCATGAGAGCACCCTAGGCTCTGAAAAGTGAAACGATCGTTTTCGTTACGACATCGTCTGCTCCTGGTGAGCGGACTTGGCCTGATCGCCGCCACCTACGGCCTGGTGCGCCTGGCGTACGGGCTGTTCCTGCCCGACGTGCAGCGCGACCTGGGGCTCCGGTCCGACGCCGCCGGGTGGGTATCGTCGGGTGCCTCGGCGCTGTACTGCGTCGGCGCGGTGGCCGGGTTCGTGCTCGCCGCACGGATGCCCCGGGTGCTCGTCACGGTCGCCACCCTGGTGGCCGGGATCGGTGCGATCGCCATGGCGACGGCCGGCGGCTCGCTGGCGTTCGGCATCAGCGCCGTGGCCGCGTCGGCGGGGGCCGGACTCGCGTCGCCCGCCCTCGTGCGGATCGTCGCGGCGCAGGTGCCCCAGGCGCTGCAGGGCCGCGCGCAGGCGATCGTCAACGCCGGTACCGGCCCCGGGCTCGTGGGCGCCGGAGTGCTCGCCCTCGTGCTGCTGCCCGACTGGCGGACGGCCTGGGCGGTGTCCGGGGTGTTCGCCCTGGTGGTCGGAGTGCTGCTGCTCGTGGTGTCCCGCGGCGGGACTGCTGCCTCCCGGTCACCGCTGCCCGGCACCCCGTGGTTCGCGGCGCACCGAGGGGTCCTCGTGCTGGCGCTGCTGTTCGGGGCGGGCTCCGCCGTGGTCTGGACCTACGGACGTTCGGCGCTGGTGGAGGCTGGCGCGTCGGTCGTCGTCTCGGTGTCGGCCTGGATCGCGCTCGGGATCGGCGGAGCGGCCGTCGTGGTCACCGCGCGGTGGACGAACGGACTGCGCGCCCGGAGGCTCTGGGCGGTCACGGCGGGGTCGGTCGCCGTCGCCGTCGTGGTGCTGGGGGCAGCGCCGCAGTCGACGGTCGCGGCGCTGCTGGCGTGTGCCGTGTTCGGCTGGGGCTACACGGCGGCGACCGGGGCACTGATCGCGTGGACGACCGAGATCGATGCCGAGCGGTCGTCGGCGGGCACATCGATGTTGTTCGTCGCACTCGTGCTCGGGCAGGCAGTCGGCGCTGCGGGTGCCGGAGCGCTCGTCGGTGCGATCGGGTTCGTGGTGACGTTCGTGGTCGGGGCGGGTGTGACCGCGGCGAGCGCCTTCCCCGCGGTGGTCCGCCGGCCGGGTTGGGTCCGTGCCGTCAGAGCAGCGGGCGGAGCTCGATCTTCCGGTTGCACGCCTGCGACGCCTGGTGCGCCACCCGGGCAGCCGTCTCGGCGTCGGGGAGGTCCATGACCCAGAACCCGGCGACGTACTCGTCGGTGCTCGTCGCGGGCCCGGTCGTGGCGGGCCCGGTCGTCGTGTCGGCCGTCGTGTCGGTCGCGCCCTCGCGGGCGTCGACCACGGTGGCGTCAGCGGGTGCGGAGACCCCGGCGGCGAACACGATCGCGTCGCCCATCCGTTCGTTGAAGGCGTCGACCGCGGCGGCTTCGGCGTCGGTCGCGGAGTACGTGTTGCCGACGGCGGCAGCCTGGCCGTCGTCGATGACGTTGACGAGGAACTGCATGGCGTCTCCCCTGCTCGTTGGCGGGAGGCTACTCCTGCCGCGCACCGACCGACGCGTTCGGCGCGAAGCTGCTGTTCCGCTGGGACATCCGCGGACGCGGCAGTTTCACGTTTACCATCTGTGAACATGAACACTTCCACTCGAGGAGCTGCAGCCGGGACTCGTCTCCGGCACGGGCGCGGCTGGCAGACACCGGTGTTCCTCTGCAGTGCCGCCGTGGTCGCGTCCTTCGTGTTCGTGGTCGAGGGGCTGGATGCCCCGCGGCTGCCGATCCTCGCGGTCGCCGCGGTCGTCGTCGTCGCGCTCTGGCTCGTCGCGAGTACCCGGCGGGTCGTCCCCCGCGGCGGCAACCGACTGATGACCGTCGCCTGGGTCGCAACCGGTGTCCTGTACGTCCTCGCCGTCGCTCCCCTCGATGCCGCGCTGCTCCGAGGACTCGACGGGTCGACTTCGGTGCTGGGGTGGGGAGTGACCTCGCTCGTCGTCGCAGCGCCCCTCGTCGTGGCGGCGGTGCAGGCTCGGCCGAGGCGTCGATGACGAGCGGCTCCCACCCTCGGCACGAACTCGACGACCGGATCCACTCGCCGGTGCGGTTCTCACTGCTCGCTCTGCTCAGGACGGTGGACGAAGCGGAGTTCGGCATCGTCCGGGACGCACTCGAGGTCAGCGACTCAACGCTGTCCCAAGCAGCGGCGACCCTGGGAGAGGCGGGGTTCCTCCGCATCCGAAGACTTCGCGTCGGGCGGAGCACGAGGAGCTGGCTCGCCCTCACCGACGCAGGACGAGATGCGTTCGAGCGGCACTTCGCCGTCATCCGGGCGATCGCCGAGCCCGCTGGGTGACAGAGCACCGTGACGCGAGCGGATGCCGAGCAGTCCAGCCTGGTGGCGACATCGCACGGGGATTCCGCTAGCGTTTCGCGAGTGGGGACGACGGCGGAGTGGTCGCGACTGCCGGTGGGGCGGCACGAGTACCGGCAGGACACGGTGCTCGCAGTTGTGCTGGCCGGTGGGCTCGCGGTCACGACGTTCCTGTACGGGTCGGCCGGTACCTACGGCGACGACCAGGCCGCCTGGTGGGTCTCGGCGCTGATGATCGTCGCGAACGCGGCCCCGATCGCGTTCCGCCGACGGTTCCCGATGTCGGTGGCCCTCGTGTCGGCGGTGGCGTTCGCCGCGACGCAGCTGCTCCAGGTGCCCGAGGTCTTCCTCGTCAACTTCACGCTCTTCATCGCGCTGTACACGGTGGGTGCGTGGTGCTCCGACCGGGTGCGGGCCGAAGCAGTGCGCTGGGTCGTCATCGGCGGCATGTTCGCGTGGCTGTTCGTCGCGATCTCGTTCGGGTGGGCGTCGCCGAACGCACTGCCGAACGACACGGACTCCCCGGTGGCTCCCTACGTGGCGATCTCGCTCCTCAACATCGTCATCAACGTGATTTACTTCGGCGCTGCCTGGTACGCCGGCAACCGGGCCTGGGCCTCCGCGGTCGCACGACACGAGCTCGCGGAACGCACCGCCGAACTCGCCGCCGAACGGGAGCGGTCCGCGGCACAGGCCGTCACGATCGAGCGGGTGCGGATCGCCCGCGAGCTGCACGACGTGGTCGCCCACCACGTCTCGCTGATGGGCGTGCAGGCGGGTGCTGCACGGCGCGTGATCGGCCGCGACCCCGCGCAGGCCACCGCCTCGCTCGGGGTGGTCGAGGAGAGCGCCCGCACCGCGGTGGAGGAACTCCGGCGCATGCTCGGCACCCTGCGCTCCGACGACGACGCGTCCGGCCTCGGGGCGGCCGGTGGCGACGGCCCGAGCACCGAGGGCCTCACGCGGATCGCCGAGCTGGCCGAGTCCGCCCGGGTGGCCGGCCACCCCGCCGAGTACGTCGTCGTGGGTGACGAGCGCCCGGTGCCGCCGACGGTGGCCGCGGTGGCGTACCGGATCGTGCAGGAAGCGGTGACGAACATCCTCAAGCACGCCGGCCCGACCGCCCGCGCCGACGTCCGGCTGCGGTACCTGGACGACGGCGTCGAGGTGGAGGTCACGGACGACGGGCTCGGTGCCCGTGCTGCCCGGAGCACCTCCGGCAGCGGCCTCGGACACGTCGGGATGCGGGAACGCGTCGCCGCCGTGGACGGACGGATCGAGATCGGGCCACGAGCCCGGGGAGGCTACCTGGTGCGGGCATGGCTGCCGACGACCTGACCATCGTGCTGGCCGACGACCAGGAACTCGTCCGCGCCGGGTTCCGCGTGATCCTGGAGTCCGAGCCCGGGTTCCGGGTCGTGGGCGAAGCCGCGGACGGCGCCGGGGCGGTCGAGGCCGTGCAGCAGCTCCGTCCGGACGTGGTCTGCCTCGACGTGCAGATGCCGGGCGTCGACGGGCTCGAGGCCGCGCGACGGATCGCGGCACTGCCGGACCCGCCGGCGGTGCTCATCCTCACGACGTTCGACAGCGACGACGCGCTGTTCCAGGCGCTCGAGGCGGGGGCGAGCGGGTTCCTGTTGAAGAACGCCTCCCCCGAGCGGCTGATCGACGCCGTGCGGACCGTCGCCGCCGGGGACGCCCTGCTCGCGCCGGACGTCACGCGCCGGGTGATCAGCCGGGCGACGGCGTCGGCTGCGGTGCAGCCCTCGGCGACCACCACGACCGCGACGCCTTCGACGACGGGCGACGATGCACTCGCCGTGGCCGGGCTCACCGAGCGGGAGACCGAGGTGCTGCGGCTCCTCGCCCGGGGCCTGAGCAACGCGGAGATCGCCGCCGAGCTCTACGTCGGGGACGCCACCGTGAAGACCCACGTGTCGAACGTGCTGCAGAAACTCGCACTGCGCGACCGCATCCAGGCCGTCGTCTGGGCGTTCGAGCACGGCGTCGCCGGCTGACCGAGCCGCGCCGAACTCGCACGAGCCGAACAAGCCCGCACGGTGCCGAGTTCGCAGACATGGCCGCACCGTGCGCCTTCGTTCAACCCGTGCAGCGTTGACCGCACCGTGCCGCGCCACCACAACGCACCGTGCAACCAAACCCGCACCAGCCCAACAAGCCCGCACCGTGCCCACCACCGCACCCCACGCCCGCACCGTGCGCCTTCGTTCAACCCGTGCCGCGTTGACCGCACCGTGCGCCGCCAGAACGACGCACCGTGCAACCAAACCCGCACGAGCCGAACAAGGCCGCACCGTGCCGACCCGCACCCAGCGCGCGCCGCGCCGCCCGGCCCGCCGGACCGACGCGCGGTCCTCCCCCACGCGGTGGAGCCGACCACCCACCCAAGTCCCGCCTGGCGGCGGAGGCGGGGCGTGCCTCCCGGCCAATAGCGTCGGACGCAGCGACGACCAGCGTCGCGACGAAGGGGAACGACATGCTCACCATCGAAGGGGTGACCAAGCACTTCGGCGACCGCCGGGTGCTCGACGACGTGGGGTTCACGGTCGGCAGCGGCCGCCTCACCGGCTTCGTCGGCGGCAACGGTGCCGGCAAGACCACCACCATGCGCATCATGCTCGGCGTGCTCCAGGCCGACGCCGGCTCGGTCTCGATCGACGGCACGGCGGTCCGCCCCGCCGACCGCCGCCGCTTCGGCTACATGCCCGAGGAACGCGGCCTGTACCCGAAGATGCCGGTGGCCGAGCAGATCACCTACCTGGCCCGGCTGCACGGGGTCGACAAGCGCGCCGCGACGACCCGCACCGGCGAGCTGCTCGAACGCCTCGAACTCACCGCACACGCCGGCGACCCCGTCGAGAAGCTTTCCCTCGGCAACCAGCAGCGCGTGCAGATCGCGGCGGCGCTGGCACACGACCCCGAGGTGCTCGTGCTCGACGAGCCGTTCTCGGGCCTCGACCCGATGGCCGTCGACACAGTGCTCGGCGTCCTGCGCGAGACCGCGGCCCGGGGCGTCCCGGTGCTGTTCTCGAGCCACCAGCTCGACGTGGTCGAGCGGCTCTGCGACGACGTCGTCGTCATCGCCGGTGGCACGATCCGCGCCGCCGGTCCGCAGGAGGAACTCCGCAAGCAGGCCGGCCCGGCCGCGTGGGAGCTGCTGGTCGACGGGGACGTCGCCTGGCTCCGCGACGAGCCGGGTGTGGCCGTCCGGGAGTTCGACGGCGGGTACGCGGTCTTCGAGGCCGACGCCGCCACCGCCCAGCGTGTCCTGCAGCGCGCCGTGCAGCACGGCACCGTCGGGTCGTTCTCGCCGCGGGTGCCGCGGCTCAGCGAGGTCTTCCGGGAGGTCGTCCGATGAACAACTCCTTCGTGCAGGCCGTGCGGCTCGTCTCCGCACGTGAGATCCAGGCACGCATCCGCAGCAAGGCCTTCGTGGTCTCGGCGCTCATCCTGATCGGCATGGTCGTCGCATCGATCGTCGTCGGCGGGATCGTGAGCAAGGCCACCGCCGACGACACCACCCCGGTCGCGGTCGTCGACGGCGTCTCGCTGCCGACCACGAGCGGGCTCGACGTCACGAAGTCGGCATCGGTCGACGACGCCGAACGGCTCGTGACGAAGGGCGACGTCGACGCGGCGATCGTGCCGTCGGACGACCCGCTCGGCTACAAGGTCGTCGGGCTCGACGAGGCACCGTCCGAGGTCGTCTCGGCGTTGAGCGTGACACCGCGCATCGAGCTGCTCGACCCGGATGCACTGCCGGGTGGGCTGGTGTACCTCATCGCCATCGCGTTCGGCGTCGTGTACTTCGCGTCGGCGGTGACGTTCGGCCAGTCGATCGCGCAGAGCGTCGTCGAGGAGAAGTCGACACGGGTGGTCGAGATCCTGATGTCCGCGATCCCGGCCCGGGCGCTGCTCGCCGGCAAGGTCCTCGGCAACAGCATCATGGCCTTCGCGCAGATCGTCGCGGTGGCCGTCGCCGCCATCGTCACGTTGGCGGTGACCGGGCAGGACAACATGTTCGCGATGCTCGGCCCGAGCATCCTGTGGTTCATCGGCTTCTTCGCGATCGGGTTCGTGCTCCTGGCATCGCTGTTCGCCGCGGCGGCCGTGCTGGTGTCCCGCCAGGAGGACGTCGGCAGCGTCACCACCCCGGTGATGATGCTCGTGATGATCCCGTACTTCCTGATCATCGTCGCGTACGACAACCCGACGATCCTCGGCATCATGTCGTACGTGCCGTTCAGCGCCCCGATCGGCATGCCCATGCGGATCTTCCTGGGGACCGCCGAGTGGTGGGAGCCGATCCTGTCGCTCGTCATCGTCGCCGCTTCGGTGGTCGCGGTCGTGGTCATCGGTGCCCGCGTCTACGAGAACGCACTGCTCCGCACCGGCAGTCGCGTGAAGCTGTCCGAGGCGCTGCGCGGCTGACGCCGCCAGCCGGACGGGCCCGGCAGAGGCAGTCCCGGACTGGAGGCCCGCCCCACGTGAGCAGATCTGCTCACGCGGGGCGGGCCTCCAGTCCGTTGCCCGGCGCCGGTCAGGCGGTCAGGGTCGCGAAGGCGGACCGGTGCCAGACCAGCGGGTTGTGCGCGAAGTCGGACATGAGCCCGAGCACCCGGAGCACCACGATGTCGTGGTCGCCGGCCGGGTAGGTGTGCTCGACCGAGCACTCCAGCCAGATCGGGGCCCCCTGCAGGAACACCGCACCCGTCTCGGCGACCGTCGTGTCGACACCGACGAAGCGGATCGACTTGTCACGCGAGGCGAGCTGCCGGGTGACCTGCGCGTGCCCCTCACCGAGGATCGAGACACCGATCGTGCCGGCGTCCCGGAGCACCGGCCACGTGGTCGACGTGTGCTGCACCGCGAACATCACGAGCGGCGGGTCCTGCGAGACGCCGACCGTGAACGAGGACGCCACGAGCACGGTCGGTTCGCCGTCCACGACGGCGGAGAGCGCGGCGACGCCGCACGGGAACCCGGAGAACGCCTGCTTGAGCGCGGACAGGTCCGGGGCTTCGGTGGAGTAGGGGCTGATCATGACGCGGTTCCTTCCTGGTGGACGGCGGCCGCGCCGAGGACGACGTCCTGCCAGCGGGCGAGCCACACGTCGGTCGATGCGGGGTCCGAGTACTGCTTGTCGTTGAGGTACAGGGCGGGTGCGACGACGGTCGCGCCGAGTTCGACCAGCACCGGTTTGAGGAAGACCTCGGGGGCGAGGGCATGGGCCGGGCCGGCGCCGAGCATGAGCGGCACCGCGACGACGCCGGCGAGTCCGTCGCCGGTTCCGAACTGGTCGAGGAACAGCTTGAGCACGCCGGTGTACGTCGCCTTGAACGTCGGCGACGCGACGACGACGAGGTCCGAACCGGCGACGGTCCGGACGGCGTCCGACACGGCGGCGTCACCCCAGCCGAGCAGGCCGGCACCCAGGTCGATGACGTCGACGACGTGGTCGGGGGCGCGGCCGGTGAGCCGTTCGAGCACGACCGTCGCGGCGTCGAGCGTCCGTGAGGCCGGCTTGGGGTTGCCGGCGACGACGGTGGTGATCATCGGGGTGCTCCTGTCGGTGGGCGGGTGATGGGTGCGGGGGTGTTCGTGGAGCGTGTGGTTCGTGCAGCGGGTCGTTGGTGCAGTCCACCGCTCGTTCGTTTCGCCGCCGTGCCGCGTCCGTATCGGGTGGGTTACGCCAGCTGCGCCTGCTCCGTGGCACCCGAATGTCCCGGTCAGCGGGGCTGCGCGTCCGGGTCTCCCGGCCATTCCGCCAGGCACGGTCCTCGCTGACCGCACCGAATTGTGAGAGCGCCGTTTCCGGAAGTCGCCTCGGATGGGTCCGGCGTGTTTCGCCCCGCCGTCGCCGGCCCGTCACCGCCCGGATCCGCCCCTGCTCGCGGGTCGGTGGCGCAGTCGTCCGCCCCGGATCGGCGGGGCGGACGCCCCTCGGCGTCGGGCGTCGCAGGTGGCCTAACACCAGCGAAACAAACGCCTAACAGGACCGTTACCGGGCGACCGCCTGCCGATGCCCCGCGGCCGTTACATTCGCATCAGCCCCACTGCAGCGGCCGGCGTCACCGGCGATCCGCCGCCCCGCCGCCGCCCGGTCCGGCTCCCTGCACGTCCTGCCCCGCTCCGCGGGGCCTTCGTCGTACCCGCCGCAGCTCCCCCGTCCCCGCTCCGGTTCCCCGTCCCCGCACCTTCCCTGCTCCACCCGTCCAGGAGGTCCCCGACCGATGTCGTCCCCCGCACCGTCCCGAACGCGTCCGTCGCGTCCCGCGCTCCTCGCCGCCGCACTCGCCGGCGTGCTGTTGCTGTCCGCCTGCTCCGCCACCTCGACCGCGTCGACGAGTTCCGGTGACGACACCGCCGGTGTCGAGCACGCCACGAGCCAGATCAAGGCCGCCAGCGTCGACCCCGAGTTCACCTTCGAGGGCGCTCGCTTCGACATGTCGGGCATCGCCGGCAAGACGATCTTCAACATCCCGAACTCGTCCGCCGTCCCCTTCATCACCGCGGTCGACGAGGCCGGCGAGAAGGTCGCCGAGCAGTACGGCGCGAAGTGGATCGAGTACACCAACCAGGGCACGCCCACCGAGCACTCCGCCGGCATCGACCAGGCGATCAGCCGCGGAGCCGACATCATCGTGCTGGCGCAGGGCGTCAACGGCGAACTGATCGTCCCGGCGCTGAAGCGTGCGAAGGCAGCGGGGATCCCCGTGCTGATCAGTCACACCTACCAGACCGGGCAGGCGCTGCCGGACCAGCTGCAGGACCTCGTCGCCGCGCAGGTGACCGCCCCGTTCCACGAAGCCGCGAAGCTCAACGCCGACTGGGCCATCAAGGAGACCAAGGGCCAGGGCGACGTCCTCATCATCACGTCGTCCGAGGTGCCGCCGTCCGACGGGATCGTCAAGGCGATGCAGGACGAGTTCGAGGCGCAGTGCGACGGCTGCAAGGTGAAGGTGACGAACGTCCCCGTCGCCGACTGGGCGACGAAGATCTCGTCGACCGTGCAGTCGGCGGTGCAGTCCGACCCGAACCTCGACTACGTCCTGCCGGTCTACGACTCGATGACGCTGTACGTCGAGGCCGGCGTGACCGCTGCCGGCAAGACCGGCCAGGTCTTCACCTCCTCGTACAACGGCACCCCCGCGGTGCTGAAGATCCTGCAGGAGGGCAGCGTCCTCACGATGGACATCGGCGAGAACATGGAGTGGCTCGCCTACGCGACGCTCGACCAGGCCGGCCGTGTCCTCACCGGCACGCCGATCATCGAGGACGGTGACGAGAAGACCCCGCTGAAGGTCTTCACGAAGGACAACGTCGACGAGACCGGCACGCCGCCGGCGCCGAGCAAGGGCTACGGCGACGCGTACAAGACCGGGTACGAAGCGATCTGGGGCGCGGCCGAGTGACCGCCACCCGGGAGGCACGGCTCGGCTCCGCATCGTCGGCTGCGGTCGTCGGGTCGGGTGCGGACACCGCGTCCGGCGCGGTCGTCGGGTCCGGTGCGGCCGTCGGGTCCGGTGCGGACACCGGGCCGGTCCTGCGGATCAGCGGGCTCACGAAGCGCTTCGGCGGGCTGACCGCGCTCGACGACGTCGACCTCGAGGTCCTGCCGGGCCAGGTGCACGCACTGCTCGGCGAGAACGGCTCCGGCAAGTCGACCCTCATCAAGATCCTGTCCGGCACGTACGCGCCGGAACCGGGCGCGACGATCGAGGTCCGAGGCGCCCGACTGCCCCTGCCGGTGCCTCCCGGGTACTTCCGCCGCGTCGGGATCAGCTTCGTCCACCAGGACCTCGCACTCGTGCCGTCGCTCGGCGTGACCGAGAACCTCCGGCTCGCGACCGTGGTGGCCGGGCGCGGACCCTTCGTCCGCTGGGGCGCCGAGCACCGTGCCGCGGCCGAGCTGTTCGCGCGGTACGGGGTGGACATCGACCCGCGAGCACGGATCGACGACCTCACCGACACCCAGAAGGCCCTCGTCGCGATCCTGCGGGCCGTTGCCGAGCTGGGCGACGACCGGGCGCTCATCGTGCTCGACGAGCCGACGGTCTTCCTGCCGAAGGAGGACGCCGACCTGCTGTTCCGCGTCGTGAAGGACCTCGTCGCGGACGGCCGCACCTCGGCACTGCTCGTGTCGCACGACATGTCCGAGGTCCTCCAGCACGCCGACCGGGTCACCGTCCTGCGGGCCGGCCGGGTCCAGGCGCACCGGGACACCACCTCTACGACGGCGGACGAGCTCGTCTCCCTCATCGTCGGACGCGGACTGGACGGTCCCGCCGCCAGGACTCCGCGCCCGGCGACCACCGGCGACGCCGTCGTGACGGTGCGGGACCTCCGGGTCGGTGTCGTCGACGGTCTGTCGTTCGACGTCGCGGACGGCGAGGTCGTCGGCATCACCGGACTCGCCGGCTCCGGTGTCGAGGACGTGCTGCCCGGCCTGTACGGCGCACGGCCCGCGACCGGCTCGCTCGCCGTGCGGCACGACGGGGCGACGCCCGCGCCGGTCGACCTGGCACGGGTGACGCCCGGCTCCTCGATCGCCCGCGGCGTCGTGTACGTCCCCGCGGACCGCAAGCGCGAGGGCGGGGCGCTCACCCTGTCCGTCGAGCAGAACGTCACGCTCCCCGTCCTCGGGAAGCTCCGCGGGCTGCTCGGCCTGTCGCCCGCGCGGGAACGCGCCCACGTCGCGGGACTCGTCCGCGACTACGACGTCCGGCCCGCGGACCCGGCCGCCCTGTTCGGAACCCTGTCCGGCGGCAACCAGCAGAAAGCCGTCCTGGCCAAGTGGATGCAGGACGACCCGAGGCTCGTGCTGCTGCAGGAACCGACCCAGGGCATCGACGTCGGGGCCCGCGCCGCGATCTTCTCGATGCTCCGCCGGAGTGCGGAGCAGGGCGTCACGATCGTCTGCGCCTCCACCGACTACGACCAGCTCGCGCAGGTGTGCGACCGCGTCGTCGTGCTCGCCCACGGCCGCGTACACGACGTGCTGACCGACGACCGGATCGACCGCGACGTCATCGCGGCTGCCGTCGTGGCGAGCCTCGTCGACGACGACGCCCCGGCGTCCCCCGCCGTGCCCTCCTCCCCCGATGCCTCCTCCGCAGTCAAGGAGAACGCCTGATGTCCACCACCGCCGACCCCGTCCTCGAGACCTCGATCGTCCGTCCGACCCGCCCGCGCTTCTCGTGGGGGCACACCGAGCGGTACGCGCTGCTCGGCGCCTGGCTCGTCATCGTCATCGCGTTCAGCATCGCGCTGCCCGACACCTACCCGACCCTCGGCAACCTGCAGAACATCCTCGGATCACAGTCGGTGCTGCTCATCCTGGCGCTCGGGTTCCTGTTCCCGCTCACCGCGGGTGAGTTCGACCTCTCCGGCGCTTCGACGATGTCGCTCTCCGCCATGACCATCGCCGTGCTCAACGCGAAGATGGACATCCCGCTCGTGCCCGCGATCGCCGCCGGCCTGGTCATCGGCGTCGTCGTGGGTCTGGTCAACGGCCTGCTCACCGTCGGGTTCCGCATCGACTCGTTCATCGTCACCCTCGGCACGTCGACGTTCATGATCGGGATCATCCAGTGGATGAGCGCGTCGTCGTCGGTGACGGGCATCGACCCGGCGCTCGTGCAGGCCACCGTCGGGTGGCGCGGCCTGGCGGGCCTGCCGCTCGCGTTCGTCTACGGGCTGGTCGCCACCGTCGTCGTCCTGGTCGTGCTGAGCGCCACCCCGGTCGGCCGGCGGCTCCTGTTCGTCGGCACCGGCCGCACCGTCGCCGAACTCTCCGGGCTGAACGTGCGACGGCTGCGGGTCGGCGCGTTCGTCGGCGCGGGGCTCACCGCCGCGGTCGCCGGGGTCGTCTACGCCGGCACCCTCGGCGGCGCCGACCCGTCGAGCGGACAGTCGTTCCTGCTCCCCGCGTTCGCCGCCTGCTACCTCGGCGCGACCGCGATCGTCCCCGGCCGCTTCAACGCGATCGGCACCTTCATCGCCGTGTACTTCCTGTTCTCCGGAGTCGTCGGCCTGCAGATGCTCGGCGCCGACAACTTCGTGCAGCAGCTGTTCTACGGCGGCGCCCTCATCGTCGCCGTCGCCGTGTCGCAGACCATCCGGCGGCACTCCGTCGCGACCGCCGCCAAGGCCGCCGCGAAGCGTTCCTGAACCCGCTCCCCGTTCGTCCCTCCCTCGACACCCACCACAGAAAGCGAGTCCCCCATGGACATCGGAGTCTTCATCCCGATCGGCAGCAACGGCTGGCTCATCTCCACCACCTCGCCCCAGTACAAGCCGTCGTTCGACCTGAACCTCGAGATCGTGCAGAAGGCCGAGGCGTACGGCTTCGACTTCGCCCTCTCGATGATCAAGCTGCGCGGCTTCGGCGGCCCGAGCGGCTTCTGGGACGAGAACCTCGAGTCCTTCACCCTGATGGCCGGTCTCGCTGCCCGCACCGAGCGGATCCGCCTGTTCGCGACGACCGCCGTCCTGACCATCCCGCCGGCGATCGCGGCACGCATGGCGGCGACCGTCGACTCGATCTCGCACGGCCGCTTCGGGCTCAACCTGGTCGCAGGGTGGCAGAAAGCGGAGTACGACCAGATGGGCCTCTGGCCGGGCGACGAGGTGCACTTCAAGCGCCGCTACGCCTACCAGACCGAGTACATGCAGGTGATGAAGGAGCTGTGGGAGACCGGCCGGAGCGACTTCCACGGCGAGTACTTCCAGATGGACGACTGCCGGATGCTCCCGCGGCCGACGTCGCACATCCCGATCGTCTCGGCCGGCCAGTCGTCGCAGGGCATGGCGTTCGCTGCGGAGCACTCCGACTACAACTTCTCGATGGGCGTCGGCGTGAACACCCCGACGGCCTACGCCGAGCAGAACCAGGCCCTGCTCGAGGCCCGCGAGAAGACCGGCCGCGACGTGGGGTCCTACGTGCTCTTCATGGTCATCGCCGACGAGACCGACGAGGCCGCCCAGGCGAAGTGGGAGCGGTACAGCGACGGGGTCGACGTCGAGGCCATCGCCTGGATGACCGGCCAGGCGCTCACCGACGCCGAGGGCGAGGAGGGCAACACGGCGAAGCGGATCTCGCTGCCCGAGGGCGCCGTGAACATGAACATGGGCACGCTCGTCGGCTCCTACGAGCACGTCGCGGCGATGCTCGACGAGGCCGCGGCGGTCGAGGGCACGAAGGGCATCATGCTGGTCTTCGACGACTTCCTGCAGGGGATGGACGACTTCGGCACCCGCATCCAGCCGCTGATGCGCACCCGCGAGGGCGTCGCTTCCGCTGCTCCGAGCGCGGTCACCGCATGAGCGCCGCAGCGAGCCGCCCGGTCATCGAGGTCGCGGTCGTCCAGGCCGGCGAGGTCCCCGCCGACCACGACGTCGCCCTCGACCAGCTCATCGCCCTGTTCGAGGAAGCCGCCGTCGGCGCCGACCTCGTCGTCTTCCCCGAGCTCTGCACCACGCCCTACTTCTGCGGTGTGGTCAACGACAGCCGGAAGTCCTGGGCACAGCCCGTCCCCGGTCCGGCGACCGCCCGCTTCGCGAGTGCGGCGAAGCGTCTGGGCACCGCCGTCGCCTTCGGTCTCTACGAGGACGCGGGCGATGCGCAGTACAACAGCGCGGTGCTCATCGACGCCGACGGGACGCTCGTGCAGGGCACCGACGTGCACGGCGACCGTGTGGCGTCGTACCGCAAGACCTCGATCCCGACGAACGCGATCTCCGACGTCGACGAGAAGCACTACTTCGAAGCCGGGTCCGGACCGGTCGTGTTCGACGCGCTCGGCACCCGATTCGGCATGCTCATCTGCTACGACCGGAGCTTCCCGGAGTACTGGCTCGCGTCACGGGCCGCCGGCGCCGAGGTGATGCTCGTGCTCGTGTCCTCGATGGGCTTCCGCGAGACCCTGTTCACCCAGGAACTCCAGGTCCGCGCGCTCGAGACCCAGACGTGGGTCCTCGCCCCGAACCGCGGCGGCGAAGAGACCGTCGACGGCAAGACCGTCAGCTACTTCGGTCGGTCCTCGGTCGTCTCACCACGGGGTGCCCTGGTCGTCTCGGCCCCCGCCCACCAGGCGGGGCCGATCATCCGGGCCACCATCGACGTCGGCGAGGTCGCGGCAGCCCGCCGGGACTTCCCGCTCGGACGTGACCGGCAGCCCGGGGTGTTCCGGTACCTCGCCGACGCCCACGCAGCGGCGGCGGTCCCCGCGTGACGGACGTCGCCGCCCTGGTCCGCGGCACCATCGCACCGCAGCTCGACCGCGCGCTGGCCGCCAGCCGCGCGAACCCGTTGCCCGCCGCCCCGTCGGCGCTGCCCGCGGAACCGGCGCACAGCGCGCAGCTGTTCGGCCGGCTCCTCGACGCAGCGGTCGACGGGGCCCCGGCGCCGACCGCTGCCGGGCCGGACGACCTGGCGGCGTCCCGGGCTGCCACCGACCCCGCCGCCGCCTCGGTCGTCGAGCTCCTCGCCGCGTACCGGTCCGGCACCACGACCCCGTCCGAGGTCCTCGCCGCACTCGCCCCGCACTGGACGAGCGACGACGTCTGGTCCGACGCCGTCCTGCGCCTGGTGCACGGGGCCGAGGAAGCCGCCGCCGAGTCCACCCGCCGCTGGGCGGACGACGACGCCCGGCCGCTCGAGGGGATCCCGTTCGCCGTGAAGGACATCATCGACGTCGCGGGGACGATCGTCACGAGCGGCTCGCTCCAGACCGGTGACCGTGTGGCCCCGGCCGACGCCACCGTCGTGGCCCGGCTCCGCTCCGCCGGCGCGATCCCGGTGTTCACGGCGGCCACCACCGAGTTCGCCTGCGGCGGGCCGCACAACGCCCGGTACGGCGCCGTGCGGAACCCCTGGGACCCCGAGCGCTGGACCGGTGGCTCCTCGACCGGGTCGGGTTCGGCGCTCGCCGCCCGGATCGTCCCGCTCGCGCTCGGGTCGGACACCGGCGGGTCGATCCGCGTGCCGTCCGCCCTCTGCGGGACCACCGGGATCAAGCCGACGTACGGGCTCGTGCCGCGCACCGGGGTCGCGAGCCTGTCGTGGACCCTCGACCACGTCGGACCGATGGCACGCTCCGCGGAGGACCTCGCGCTCGTCCTGCGGGTCATCGCCGGCTCCGACGGCCAGGACCCGACGACGTTCCCCACCGTCCCGCTCATCGAGGCCGCGCCGGAACGGGTCGAGGGGCTCCGGATCGGGGTCCCGCTCGGCTGGTTCACCGAACGCGTCGACCGTGCGGTGCTCGATGCACACGCCGCGGCGGTCGAGCGGTTCCACGAGCTCGGTGCGACCCTCGTACCGATCGAGTTCGACGACCTGGAGTCGATCGACTCGGAGTGCTGGACGGTGTTCTACGGTGAGCTCGCCGCGAACCAGGAGGCCAACGCCGGCACGGCCGACCTGTTCGACGCCGGGACCCGCGCCCGGTTCGACGTGTCGTTCCTGCCGACCGCTGCCGACTACCTCCGGGCACTCCGCCGTCGCCCGCTCGTGCAGGCCGCGATGGTCACCCGGATGGACGAGGCCGGCGTCGACGTGGTGCTCACTCCCGGGATCGGTGCCACCGCCCCGCGGCTCGACGACCTGACGATGTCGGTCGACGGCGAGCGCTTCAACCTGCACGACGTCATCCCCCGGAACACCCGGCTGTTCGACTACGTGGGGTTCCCCGCGCTGATGATGCCGGCGGGCACCGCGCCGGACGGTCTGCCCGTCGGCGTGCAGCTCGTCGCGCGGCCGTGGGACGACCGCCTCGTGCTGTCCGCAGCGGCCGCCTTCCAGCGGATCACGACGCACCACCGCGCGGTGCCGTCGTCGTCCGCCGTGCGAGGGCCGAGCGATCGGTAGCCGCCCCGTCGACGAGGGCGCCGCCCGGCGACGCGCCTGGCAGGTGCTCTGCGCGTCGAGCCTCAGCGTCGTCCTCGTCTTCATCTCCTCGAGCGCACTCCTCATCGCGCTCCCCGACGTCAGCCGTGACCTCGACGCCAGCGCCGTGCAGTCCAGCTGGGTGCTCCTCAGTTACATGCTCACCACGACCACCCTCATCCTGGTCTTCGGGCGCATCGCCGACCTGGTCGGTCGTCGTCGTCTCTACATCGCCGGGATCCTCGTCTTCCTGCTCGCCTCACTCGCGTGCGGCTTCGCTCCCGACGCGGCGGTGCTGCTCGGCGCCCGACTCGTGCAGGGCGTGGGCGCGGCGGCGATCGTCACCAACACGACCGCGCTGCTCACCGATGTCTTCCCGGAGTCGATCCTGTCGCTCGGCCTCGGTCTGAACGCCACGGTCGCCGCGGTGGGGCAGGTCATCGGTCCGGTCGTGGGTGGGCTCGTCGCCGAGTCGTTCGGGTGGCGCTGGATCTTCCTCGCCGGTGTGCCGATCTCACTGGCCGGACTCATCTGGTCACTCCGGTTGATCCCCCACAGCACGCGCCCCCGTTCCGGCGAGCGCCTCGACGTGCCGGGGTCGGTCCTGTCCGTCGCCGCCGTCGGACTGCTCGTCGGTGCGGTCTCGACCGGCGGCTCGGTCGGCTGGTCGGCCGTGCCCGTCGTCGCGATGACCGCCGGCGCGGTCGTGCTCGGCGGTGTGTTCGTGTGGACCCAACGCCGGGTCGCGCACCCCCTGGTCGACCCGGCGATCTTCCGCGACCGCACCACCATCACCCTGTTCTCCGCCGCCGGGCTGTGCGCCCTGTCCAGCTACGCACTGGTCCTGCTGGCTTCCCTGTCGTTCCAGGCGGTCGACGGCAAGGACGCCGTCGACGCCGCCCTCTGGGTGCTGCCCACGCCGATCGGCACGACGGTCGCGGCGGTGAGCGCCGGGTTCCTCGCCCGCCGGGTCGCCGCACGGACGCTGTCGACCATCGGCATGCTCCTCATCGCGCTCGGCGCCGCGGTGCTCGCGGTGTCCCTCGCCGACGGCGACGCCTACGCCGTCACCGCCACCGGCCTCGGCGCGGTCGGGGTCGGCACCGGCGTGTTCATGACGCCGAGCACGTCGGCACTGATGACCCGCGTCCCGGAGCACCGCCGCGGCATCGCGAACGCCATCCGTTCGGCCCTGCAGAACGCCGGTTTCCTGTTCTCGACGGCGCTCGGCCTCGCGATCGCGACGGGCGGCCTGTCCGCGGCCCAGGCGGCTGCGGCCTACGACGGCAGCCTGCTCAGCCTGCCGTCCGGCGACGTCCAGGTGTTCGTCGACGGCGTCCGCGCCGCGGCGCTGACGTTCGCCGGCTGCGCGGCCCTGGGGGCGCTCATCGTCGCGTTCGGTCCGTTCGGGCCTCCCGACCGGGAGGCGCCACTCCGGCCCGACAGGTCGGGGCCGATCCCCGAGCCGGGGGCGTCCACATGACCGTCCCCACCCTGGCAACGACCACCCACGACGGAAGCAGGACGCCATGACCGACGACCACCAGGACTACGCGGCAGCCGGCTTCACCGGCACGCTCCGCCCAGGACGACGCGCTGCGCTCGTCGTGGTCGATCCGGTCCGCGCCTACGTCGACCCCGGCTGCGGGCTCTACGCCGGCGTCGAGGAACCCGTCGAGCGGATGCGGGAGCTCACCACCGCTGCCCGCGCCGCCGGGGTGCACGTGGCGATCACGACGATGGCGCTCTCCGCCGACGGGTCCAACGCCGGCGTGTTCTTCCGCAAGGTGCCGGCACTCGCCGCGTACCTGCCCGGCGCGTCCACCGGAGCGTTCATCGACGGGCTCGAACCCCTCGACGGCGACACCCTGGTCCCCAAGCAGTACCCGAGCGCGTTCTTCGGCACGTCGCTGGCCGCCGACCTCGTCGCCCGCGGCGTCGACACGCTCTTCATCGCGGGACTGTCGACGAGCGGGTGCATCCGCGCGACGGCCACGGACGCCATGCAGCACGGGTTCGTCCCGATCGTCGTGCGCGAAGCCGTCGGCGACCGGTTGCCGAGCGTGCACGAGGCCAACCTGTTCGACATCGCCGCCAAGATCGGCGAGGTCTGGCCCATGGACCAGGTCCTCGAGCACTGGGACGCGGCATGAGCACCACGGCGCGCATCGAGGCGCCGGTCCGGGGCCGGCCGCGGAGCGCTGCCGTCGGCGAGTCCGTGTACACCGCGTGCGTCGAGATCCTGGCCGAGGGCGACCCCCGCGCGTTCACGATCCGTGCCGTCGCCGACGCGGCCGGCGTGGGTGCGGCGACGATCTACCGGCGGTGGTCGAGCAAGGAGGTCCTGCTCACCGAGACCGTGATCCGGCTGATGGAGGAGCACATCCCGACGGTGCAGGACGCCCCGATCGCCGAGGGTGTCCTCGGGCTCACCCGGGGATGGGTGCACGCCCTCGTCGCGACGCCGGTCGGTCGGGCGCTCCCGCTCATCGTGGAGACCGCGTCGCACGAGCCGCGGGTCGCCGAGGCCGTCGCCGAGTGGCACCTGGACCGGCGGCTGCGGGTCAACGCGATGCTGCAGCGGGCGATGGACGCGGGCGACCTGCGACCGGACGTCGACCTCGGCATCGCCGTGGACCTGCTCGGCGGGCCGACGTTCTACCGACGCGTGTTCGTCTCGCTCGACATCCAGGCGCCGGACTACCCGGTGCGGCTGGCCCGGGAGTTCCTGCGGTGGGCCGGTTGGACCGGCGACCTGTCGACGGTGGGGGTGACCTCGTGACCGGGACCGTGCCGGAGGGGTTCGCCCCGTCCGCTGCCTGGACCGACATGGGGGTCGGAACGACACCGTCGGCACCGGGTCACTGGATCGGGTTCAACCGACGATCCGACGCGGCCCGCCAGGTGTCCGACCTGATCCGGGCCGACATCGTCGCGGGGCGGTTCACCGGGCCGCTGCCGTACGAGTGGGAGCTGCTCGACCTGTACGGCACGACGCGGAACGTCCTGCGGGCTGCCCTCGCGTTGCTCAAGGAACAGCGGCTGCTCACCCGTGCGCCGCGATCGGGCACGTTCGGTGTGCGGCCCGTCGCCTCGGTGAGCCTGGCACGCACGTCCGACGAGGTCACGATCTACGGCGAGACGGCCGGCGGCAGCGTGTTCGAGTCGCCCCGGCTCAGCATCGTGCACCTGTGCGTGCAGCAGGTGACCGCGCCGGAGACCGTCCGGCGCAACCTGCAGATGACCGGCAGCAGCGCGTTCTTCGTCGAGAGCCTCATCTCGTTCGACGGCGAACCGAGCCGGGTCCGGACGAGCTGGGTCCCGCACGAGCGGTTCCCCGACCTGGTCGCCGAACCGCTCACCGAGTACGTGCCGGACGTGCTCGTTAGGAAGGCCGGCGCGCGGCCGGAGGCACGACGGTTGCTCCTGAGCACCGTGAACGCCGACCAGTGGACGGCCGACCTGCTCGACATCGATCCCGGCCAGGCGATCTTCCACATCGAACGGCTGATGTGCCTGGCCGACGGGACACCCGTCGAGTACGGGTTCTCGCGGTACCGCGGCGACCGGGCGGTGATCGACTCCCGGATCACGTGAGGCCCGGGCTGGGATCGTCAGTCCGTGCGCACCGAGAAGACGTCGCCCGGCTGGCAGCCGAGCACCTCGCACAGTCGGGTGAGGGTGGAGAACCGGATCGCGCGAGCCCGGTTGTTCTTGAGCACCGAGAGGTTGACGACGGTCACGCCGACGCGGTCGGCGAGCTCGGTCAGGGTCATCCCCCGCTCGGCCAGCAGGTCGTCGAGGTGGCAGACGACCGCGTGGCCGTCCTCCTGTTCCGGGGGCATCAGACCAGCCCGGCCTGGTCCCGCACCATCCGCTGCGAGGCGGTGAGCGCGAACCGGAAGCAGACGACGACGAGCAGGCCGAGGTACACGGGCAGGAACTGGTGGTCGGCCACCGGCGTGGGCAGGTACCCGTCCCATCCGAGCCCGGACACCACCCAGTTCCACCCCATCCGGCGGACGAACGACGGCAGGAACCCGGCGGCCAGCACCGCGCCGCCGAGCCAGTCGAGGATCCGGGTGGTCGAGCGGTCGAAGAGCCCGCCGCGTGAGATCTTCCAGGCCACCGCCGCGACCAGGGCGATGAGGGCGCTGACGAGCAGGACCTCCAGCGCGTCGCCGACGCGGATGTACCCGATCGCACCACCCGGCACGTCGGCGATCGGTGCCCGGAGCACGAGTTGGTCGGACGTCACCGTCGCGCCCCCCGGAGGCTGCGGGACGGCACTGGTCTCGCGGATCCGGACCGGCACCGCCACCGTGCCCGAGGCGATCGAGTGGACGAGCAGGTCGACGTACCGCCACACCACGATCGCGATGCCGATCGCACACGAGACGACGTAGGCCAGGTAGGAGTTCCGCCCGCGGGGCGGTTCGTAGACGGGCGTGGTCATGGCTGCTTCCCCTGTCGATCATCGATACCATCGAATATCGATGCAACGATAAACGATGGGTTTGCTCCAGGGCAACTCCAGAGAGCCCTCAGACGCGATCAGCGCCTCGCGCACCTCGAACAGGCTCTGCCATGATGAGTTCGTGTCGTTTTCAGTTGCAGGCGAGCTCGATCTCGCAGTGCTCGCACCAGCCCTCTCCGCGTTCGCGGCTGGCGCCTCCGCAATCGTTGCTCTCTTGAGCTTCCGGATGGCGCGGGAGAACAAGAAGCGTGACGAGAAGCTCCTCCAAGGTCAGCACGACCGCGGGCGCCGGACCGCCATGACCGACGCGCACCTCCGGATGACATCAGGCGAGGTCGCCGCCGCACGGCACCTGGCGGGCACACTCGAAGCAAGCTCCCACGATGAGCGGCAGCCGTTCGTGCACGATCGCCGGGACGAGCTGACCAAGGCGTTCTACACGCTCTGCTGGACGATCGAGTACGTGGCGAACGTTCGCGAGATGTGGCTGACGGGCGAGAGGGGCAAGGGCCCGAGCAAGTTCCTCAAGTGGAACGAAGAGGCGATCTACCTCGGCGTGAAGAGCATCCGGACCGCGATCATCGGTATAGACAGCAGCTTCGAACAGAGCACCCAGACCGTATGGCGTTCGGTACACGACATCGCCCGGTCACGCGGCTTCGCCTGAACCGGCGGAATCAGTCTGGACTCGGCTGCTGCTAGCGAGGGTCAGAGGAGACCGAAGGCCGCCTGCATGCCCAGGCTCGTCCCCGCCACCAGGAGCCACAGCGCGATGCCGAGCAGCATCGGCCGGAACCCGGCACGGCGGAGCGCGGCGAAGTCCGTCGAGCAGCCGATCGCGGCGAGCGCCACCGTGATGAGGAACGAGGCGGCCGTCGCGAACCCCGGCGCCACGGACGCGGGCAGGACCCCGACCGTCCGGAGCAGCACCACCACGAGGAACCCGATCAGGAACCACGGCACCAACCGGAACACCCGGAACCCGCGACCCGGCCCCGAGGCGGGGGCGAGCTGCTCGCGGGAGGCGCGGCGGGCCTCCAGTCCGGCCAGCCCGATGACGATCGGGATGATCATCAGGGTGCGCACCAGCTTCACGACAACCGCAGTGTCGGTCGCCTGGCGGCCGTAGACGGTCGCCGTGGCGACGACGGACGACGTGTCGTTCACGGCGGTGCCCGCGAAGACGCCGAAGGCGTGCTGGCTGAGGCCCAGGGCGTGCCCGAGCAGCGGGAAGGCGAAGACGGCCGCGATGTTGCAGAGGAAGATCGTCGACATCGCGTAGGCGACGTCCGCACTGACCGCACCGATGACGGGCGTCACGGCGGCGATCGCCGAGGCACCGCAGATGCCGGTCCCGACGCCGATCAGGGTGCGGAGTGCGCCCGAGACCCGGAGCAGCCGACCGATCCCCCACGCGGCCACCAGGCAGACGACGAGCGTCGCGAGCATCACCGGCAGGGTCTCACCGCCGATGCGCAGGACCTCGCCGATGGACAGCTGCGCGCCGAGCAGGACCACGGCGAACTGCAGGACCCGGCTGGACGAGAACTTCACGCCGGGAGCCAGCGCGGCGAGTGTGCCACCGGTGCGACGCCGGACGAGCCACCCCACGACGGCACCGATCAGGACGGCGGGGACGGGACCGCCGACCACCGGGACGACCCGGCCGACGAGGGTGGCGACGATGCCGATCGCCACGGCGAGGGCGACACCGGGTGCGGCGGCACGGACGGACTGCATGGGAACAGCATGTCGCGCTCGCGGACGATCGGTGGCCGTGACGGGCAGGATGGCACGGTGGAGTACTCGGGGGAACGGTGGGTGCAACGGCTGCGCGACGGGGAGATGCCGAAGCGGTGGCCGTTCTTGCTCGGGTTGGCGATCGTGACCGTGGCCGGTGGCACCGGGGTCGTGTTCTCGATCACGCACCTCGACGCCCTCCTGCACTCGGAGGCACGCCGTCCGTTCGCCGTGCCGCTGTTCTCCGTGATCCTGCTCGTGCTCGGCCCCGTCGCAGCCGTCCTCTCGCGGATGCGCGGCCGAAGTGACCGACGGATCCTCGCGAGCATCCGTCGGCACGGTACGACGCCGCGCTTCCACCTGCCGGTCGTGCGGAGGGGCGAGTACACCCTCGACGACTTCCCCGAGCCGAGACCCGAGATGTGGACGGTCGACGCCGCTGGGCTGCACGCGTGGTCGCCGGAGCGGGAGACTCCGGTGTTCGACCTGGCGTGGAGTGCAGTCCACTCGCTCGAACTCGCCTCGGCAGAGGTCCGCGGGCAGCGGGTGGACACCGGCATCTGGATCATCACCGAGGACGTCGGGCGCTTCACCGTGCAGCCGCGGCCAGCGATCGGACGGCCCTTCGGTGCCAGCGCGACGAAGATCCACATCGTGATGCAGGTGCTCCGGTCGCTGCGCCGGGAACTCGGGTCCCAGCCGGACGCCGGGCGTCCTGGTCGGACACGGACCGAGCGATGACCCCGGCGGACGCGCCGTGGGTGCAGCGGCTGCGCGACGGGGAGATGCCGAAGCGGGGGCCGGTGCTGCTCGCGGCGGTCGTCACCACGGCAGTGGGGGTCGCCGCGCTCGTCGCCGAGTTCGCGTTCCCGGACTTCCTGCGGGGCATCGACAGTGCCCGGACGCAGGGGTCGTTCGTGCTGTGGCCGATCGTGGTCGCGGGGTTCGGGGTGCTGCTGGCCGTGTCGACGCTGTCCGCCGGGCGAGGCGACCGCCGGACGCTCGCGCGCATCGGAGCGGGGCGGGCACCCCGGTTCCACCTGCCCGTGCTGACGTCCGGCCTGCGCACCTCCGACGACTTCCCGAAGCCCCGCCCCGAGGTCTGGACCGTCGACGAGTTCGGTCTGCACGCGTGGGCACCATCACGGGACGCGCCGGTGTTCGACCTGCCGTGGGCGCGCATCCGACGGTTCTCCGTCGCGACGAGGGAGTCCCGCGGCCAGCGTGCCGACTTCGGCGTCTGGATCAGCACGACCGACGGTGACGACGTGGTCGTGCAGCCGCGGTCCGCCCTCGGACGTGGGTTCGAGGCCGGACCGGACAAGCTCGACACCCTCGTGCGGGTCCTCCGCACGCTGCAGCGGGAGCTCCGCGTGGCTTCGGCGTCAGCCGACCGTCACTGAGCGGGCGGGGTGTCTCCCGTCATCTCGACGCGGCCGGTCTCGTCGTTCCAGGTGAAGGTGGCGGTGGTGCGGCCCGAGGGCGCTGCGTTCGGCTCGCCGGCCTTGGCGAACCGGTAGGTCACCGTGACGGCCGAGTCGCTCTGTCGTTCGACGGTCGGCTCGAAGGCGTACTGCTGGGCAGTGGCCGTGCCGAGGTACCGGCCTTCGTGGAACAGCAGGATCGCGTACGGGGATCCTGCCGTGCCGAACTCGGGCGCGACCACGGACCAGGACAGCGGCGCGCAGGCGTCGTAGCCGGAGTAGTCGGCGTTCGCGGCGTCCCACTTCGCATCCTCGAGGCCGGCGGGCAGCGGCAGGGCCGCGATGCCCTCGGCCGCAGCCGCGGCACCGCTCGACGGGCCACACGTCGGGGTGGGGGTGGGCGTCGGCGCCGGCGTCGGGGTCGGGGTCGGCGTGCTCGCGGGGTCGGAGGGCGGGGCAGTGACGGTCTCGGTCACGGTCGGGGTCGCCGCACCACCGTCCGCTCCGTCCGCGCCGGAACACCCCGTCAGCAGCGCGGCCAGGGTCGCAGTGGTCAGGATCAGGGCGGCTCTCGTCAGGCGCATGCCTCCACGCTGCCTGCCCGGCTGGGCGGTCGCCCGCATCGTTACCGGGCCGTGTCCCTCGCGACGCTACAAAAGTATGCCTATTCAAGCGCCGCTAGCCCGGCTCCCGCCCGCGTCCTGCGACACTGCTCCCATGCGGGGGATGCACCAGGACACGATCGAGGTCGCGGACGACCGGATCGACGGACCGCACGGACCGGTCCCCGTCCGGCGGTACCGACCGCTGGACCGGAGCGCCGCCACGGGCTCCCCGACCCTGGTCTGGGTGCACGGCGGCGGGTTCTTCCGGGGCGACCTCGACCTGCCGGAGTCCGACGCCGTCGCACGCGCACTCGCCGAGCGCGGGCTGCCGGTCGTGACCGTCGACTACCGCCTCGGACCGCTGCCCGGGCTGCCGTGGCTCGGCCGGGGTGGACCACGTGGGCGACGACGGGCACCCCACGCGCGGGACGAGATCGTCGCCGTGCTCCGCCACCTGCACCACGAGGCACCGTCCGGCCTGCTGCTCGGCGGGGCGAGCGCCGGTGCCTGCCTGGCGGCATCCGCGGTCGCGACCGCGCCGCCGCTGGTCGGCCTCGTGCTGACCTACGGGTTCTTCCACGCCCGGCTCCCCCGTGACCGGGCGGTGCAGCGACTCGTCCGAGGGCACCGACGACTCACGCACGCGCCGCTGCTGCTCGACCTGAGCAACCGGGCCTACGCGGGCGGCCGCCCCACTGCGGTCTACCCGGCACCCGCCGACCGCGGCAGGTTCCCCCGCACCCTGTTGATCGACGCCGAGCGGGACGTGATGCGCGCCTCGGGCGAGCGCTTCGCGGACGAGGTCGAGGCCGCGGGCATCGAGGTCGAACGACACGTCCTGCCGGACAGCCGTCACGCGTTCCTCAACCGACCCGGCACGCGGGACTTCGACGACGCCATCGGTCACATCGTGGACTGGGTCGACCGGACCCCCATCCACTGAACGCTCATCCGGCTGCGAACGGCGGACATCCGGGGACGGCACGCCCGCGGCGGACGTACTCTGGAAACGGAAGCAACGGCGGTTCCGAATCCCCTTCGCCACGCTCCCTGCCGTGGCGTCTCACCACCGTGACGAAGAGTTCCATCGTGACCGAACACCTCATCGAGTACGTCGCCCGCGACCGCACGGGCATCACCGCCGTCGTGACACCGACCGGTGTCATCGACGTGGACACCGTGATCCAGCACATCCGCGCCGGCCACGCGGGGTACTACGTGGCTGCCGACTCGTGGAAGCGCACGCCGGTCCGGAGCATGTCCTTCATCGGCGGGACCTACCTGTTCGCGAACTGGGACGGGTCGAAGCGGAACATGCTGCACGACCTGGCCTTCCGCTCACCGACCCGTTCGATCGAGACGCCCCACGAGCCGGAGTCGCGGTTCTCGCGGTTCCTCGACGCCTTGTTCGGCAGGCGCTCACCGCAGCTCTGACCCAGGCCACCCCGCCCGTCACGGCGCCTGCGCAGACGGGCCACGTGCGGTGCAGGTGACCGCCTGGAGGCGCGGCGTGCGTCGCGGACGCGGGTCGCGCCTCCAGGCGGTCGCGTCGGTCAGCGGACCGACTTGATGGGCAGGATCACGAGGGCACCGAGGATGACGGCGACGCCGGCACCCCAGAGCATGAGCGTGTAGTTCTGGCCGCCTCCGATGCCGAGCAGGAACAGACCGACGGCGGGGGCGAGTGACTGCGGCAGGGCGTTGGCGATGTTGATGACACCGAGGTCCTTGCCGGGGCGCTCCGGGTCGGGCAGCACGTCGACGACCAGGGCGGTGTCGATGGCGGCGTAGATGCCGAAGGCGAAACCGAGGACGATCTCGGCGAAGTAGAACCCGCCGACGCTGTCGACGTGGGCCAGGATCACCAGGCCGACGGCGGTCATGGCCGTCGAACCCCAGACGAAGACCTTGCGACGCTGGATCCGGTCGGACACCCAGCCGGAGACGGCCGCACTGACGAGCAGGGCGATCGTGTACAGGAGCACGCCGAACGCGACGACCCCGACCGCTTCGCCCTGCGGGAGCCCGATGCGGTCCTGCATGTAGAGGAGTCGGTACGTCGTGAACATGAACGTGCCGAAGGTGATGAGGAACCGGCCCCACCAGGCGAGCCCGAAGTCGCGGTGCTTGATGGGGTTCGTCCAGAACGAGCTGATGAGGTTGACCCAGCTGAAGGGCTTGACGGGCGTCGTCGGCAGGTCGTCACGGGCGACGAACGAGTACACGAGGACCGCGACGATCGCCAGGACGCCCGGTGCGATGAACAGGACCGGCAGGTTGCCGACCAGGTACACGGCCAGGTAGAGCCCGGCCAGGATCGCGATGTTCTGTGCCAGGGCGATGACGCTCGAGGCCTTGCCGCGCTGGAACTCCGGCACGTTGTCGGCGAAGCTCGCCGTCAGCGTGGAGAGGACGGCGTTGGCGGAGACCTGCGCCAGCACCCAGGCCAGGGTGAGCTGCAGTACGTCGGGCGAGAACGCGAGCCAGGCGAGGGAACCGACGAATACGACGACACCGCCGACCATCCAGGGGCGGCGACGGCCCCACCGCGTGCGGGTGCGGTCGGAGAGCGCGCCGAACAGGGGATTGGCGAACAGTGCGCCGAGCGCTCCGAACGGCAGGACCGAGCCGACGACGGTCTCGGGGCTCGTCGGGTTCAGCTCCGTCGCCTTGATCGACATGCTCACGAAGACCGGGGTGAGCAGGGCGACGAACAGGCCGAACTGGGCGAAGCTGAGGCCCCAGAGGTAGCCGCGGCCCACCCGGACGGTGCTGACGGACTGCGTGATGCCCTCGACCGAGAACGCTCGGGACGCCGCGGCGTCCGTGGCGGTGGCTCCGGCGGCTGCGGTGACCGCTGGGGACGCGGTCCCGGCGATGCCCCGCGTGGGTTCTTCCTTCGACGTCGGTGTCGACATGACTCCTCCTTGAGTCACAGGGGGCTTCGGCGCCCGCTGAATCCCTAGTGCTGCTAGGTGATCGGGACTGTAGCACCGGAAACCTCGTGCCGGAAGGTTTTGTGACGCATGTTTCGTCGGGTGCGGACGGATGCGTGCCGACGCAGAACGACACCGCCGTTGTCGGAGGACAACGACGGTGTCGTTCTGCATCGACCCGCAGGCCGGAAAGGAGCCGCTAGTGCTCGCCGTCCTCTTCCGGGTTGAAGTGCGAGTCGTCACCCGTGTGGCCCGCGGCCAGGCCGTCGGGGTTGTTCGGGATGGTGTTGTCGTCGCCGAGGCCGCCCGGCTTCTCGGTGCCCTCGGAGTCGTTCTTCGGGGCGTCGTGCGTGTTGTCACTGTCGGTCATGAGCTGCTCCAGTGCAGAGATCGATCCGGCAGCACTGCCGCCGGTGGTACTGAGGACTCGGACAGTACGTGGCGCACCTCGGAAACCGCCGTCCGACCGGGGAAGCGGATGACAGGGACCGGGGCGATCGGTAGATTGTTCAACAACCCGCGAGGACAGGGAGCACCCGTGACGACGATCGACCTGAACAGCGACCTGGGCGAGGGCTTCGGTGCCTGGGCCATGGGCGACGACGCCGCGATGCTCGACGTCGTCTCGAGCGCCAACGTCGCCTGCGGGTTCCACGCCGGCGACCCGACGATCATGCTCACCACCGCCCGCGCCGCCGCCGAGCGTGGTGTGGCGGTCGGGGCGCACGTGGCCTACCGCGACCTGATCGGCTTCGGCCGCCGGCCCGTGCACGTCACCCCCGATGAGCTGTACGCCGACGTCGTCCACCAGCTCGGTGCGATGGCCGCCACCGCGCACGTCGCCGGCACGGCCGTCACCTACGTCAAGCCGCACGGTGCCCTGTACAACACCGCCTGCGCCGACCCGGTGCAGGCCGAGGCCGTCGTCCGTGCCGTGGCCGACGTCGACCCGTCGCTCGCCGTGCTCGCGCTGCCCGGGTCGGAACTGCTGCTGGCAGCCGAGCGGCACGGGCTCCGCGCGGTGAGCGAGTCCTTCGCCGACCGTGCCTACGAACCCGACGGCTCGCTGGTGTCACGGAAGCAGCCGGGGTCGGTGCTGCACGACCCGGACGAGGTCGCAGCCCGGGTGCTCCGCATGGTCACCGACGGGGTCGCGACCGCTGTCGACGGGTCCGAGATCGCCGTGCGTGCCGACTCGGTCTGCGTCCACGGTGACTCCCCCGACGCCGTCGCGATGGCCCGTGCCATCCGAGCGCTCCTGACCGAGCACGGCGTGACGATCGCGCCCTTCGCACCGTGACTGGTCCGGAGGTCCGCTCCGCGGGCGGCACCGCACTCCTGGCCACGTTCGGGTCTCTCGCCGACGTCGTCGCCTTCCGCGCCGGGCTCGCACAGGCCACCCTGCCGGGGCTGACCGAGGTCGTCTCCGGCGCCCGGACGCTGCTGCTCCGGTTCGACCCGTCCACGACGGACGCCGGGCGGCTCCGCTCCGAGCTCGCGCAGGTCGCCCCGGTCAGCGCAGCGCTCGAAGCGCAGGACACCGAGCCGCTCGTCATCCCCGTCACCTACGACGGTGAGGACCTCGACACCGTCACCGGACTGACCGGCATGCGGCGCGACGAGCTCGTGGCGTGGCACACCGGGCAGCTCTGGACGAGCGCGTTCTGCGGCTTCGCCCCCGGCTTCAGCTACCTCACCGGCAGCGATCGACCGCTCGACCTGCCCCGCCGCAGCACCGCCCGCACGGCCGTCCCCAGCGGAGCCGTCGCGTTGGCCGGCGAGTTCAGCGCCGTCTACCCGCGGACATCGCCCGGCGGCTGGCAGCTCATCGGCCGCACCGACGTGCCGATGTGGTCGCTCGAGCGCACGCCTCCGGCACTCGCGCCCGCCGGCACGCTCGTCCGGTTCGTCGTGGCGGGTGCGGCATGACCGCGCTGACCGTCGTGCAGGTCGGCTACGGCACGACCACGCAGGACCTCGGGCGCCCGGGCTTCAGCGACATGGGCCTCGGCGCGGCCGGAGCCGCCGACCGTGGCTCCGCGGCACTCGCCAACAGACTGGTCGGCAACCGTCCCGACGCGGCTGTCCTGGAGGCCCTGCTCGGCTCCGTCACGCTCCGCGCCGACGCGTACGTGGTCGCGGCCACCACCGGCGCGGCCTGCCCCGTCGAGGTCGAGCGGGCGGACGGATCGGTCCGCGGTGCCGCCTCGCACGAGGTGCTGCTGCTGGCCCCGGGCGACACGCTCCGGATCGGCACCGCGACCGTGGGCCTGCGCACCTACGTCGCGGTCCTCGGGGGCTTCGCGGTCGACCCGGTGCTCGGCAGCCGCTCGTGGGACTCCCTCGCGCGCCTCGGACCGCCGCCACTGTCGGCCGGTGACGTCCTGCCCGTCGGTGACGCCCGGGTGTCGTGGCCGATCGTCGACGCGGTGCCGCAGCCCGAGCCGCGGTGGCCCGACGAGCCGGTCGTGCTCGACGTGGTGCCCGGACCGCGCGACGACTGGTTCACCCCGGAGTGGCGCACGACCCTGACCGGCCAGGACTTCTCCGTCAGTGCGGACAGCGACCGCGTCGGGGTCCGCACCACGGCCGAGACGCCGCTCGCCCGCTCCGTGGCACGCGAACTGCCGAGCGAGGGTGTCGAGACCGGGTCACTGCAGGTGCCGCCCGAGGGCTTCCCCGTGCTGTTCCTCGCCGACCACCCGGTGACCGGCGGCTACCCGGTCGTCGCGGTCCTGACACCGTCGTCGATCGACCTCGCCGCGCAGCTCCGTCCGGGCGATCCGCTCCGGTTCCGCATCGTCGGCTGACCGACCCGGAACAAGCGCAGGGGGTCAGGAGTTGGCTTGGACACCGCTGACGAAAGGTTCCCCATGTCGATGACCGTCCTGCTCGAGGTCCAGTTCCAGAGCGACGCCCCCGAAGACGCACTCCAGGGTGCTATCCGCGAGACGCTCGAACAGACCGCGTCGTTCCACGGCCTGGAGTCGCTCGAGGTCCTGGTCGACGACGAGGACCCGGCACGCATGGTCGTCGTCGAGTCGTGGACGACCCCCGAGGACCACGACACCTACGTGGCCTGGCGTGCGACGCCGGAGGGCGCTCCGGCGATGGCACCGTTCCTCGCCGCGACTCCGGTCACCCGCACCTTCGCGCGGACTCTCCCCCTCGACTGAGCGCACGCCGACGCCGAAGCTGACGGCGGCGCGATCGCTCAGATCGTGTCGTCGTCGGTGTCGAGCGGCACCGGTCGGTCGTCGTCGGGGAGCAGTTCGTCGTCCGCGTCGTCGACCACTGGCAGGTCGTCGGGGTCGAGCACGGTCGGCTCCGGTTCGTAGTCGGTCTCCTGCGCCTCGCGGAAGTCGTCGAGGTTCTCGTCGTCCTTCGGATCGCTCATGGCCCCGAAGCTACCTCCGGATCCTCGACGTGTCCGCAGACGATCAGCGCTCCCGTCGAACGATCAGCGGGCGGCGTGCTCCCGGGCCTCCATGGCGTCCCAGGCGAAGCTCGCCAGCCAGTGAGTGGAGTAGTACTCCTCGCCCACGCTCGCCGCGAGACCCGAGGCGAGCAGCCGGTCGGCCGCATCGTCGAGCAGGTCGGCGATGCCGGTGCCGGAGTCGTCCGGGCCGCCGGCGCGGAGTGCGTCCGCGATGCGCCGGGCCGAGCCTGCCCGCGACAGGTCGAGCCCGAACAGGTGCACCTGCTGCGGGTCGTTCTCGTCCCGGACCACCGTCGACCGCAGGATCGCGTCACCCGGCTGCACCGCGGCGAAGAAGCCGCGCGCCCACGTGGCGAACTCCGGGGCGGGCAGCACCGCCCGCATCAGGTCGGCTTCGGCCAGGCCCGCGGACAGGAAGTCGTGCCCGCTCCGCTCCCAGGCGAACGGCCACCCGGCGTCCGCGCCGAACCAGTCCTTCGCAGCCCCCTCGACCGCTGCCGCCAGGGCCGGACTGTCGAGCGACCGGGCGGCCTCGAGCACGAGCAGCAGTCCGAACGCCGAGTTCGAGTGCACGCCGTGCCGGACCGGGTGCGCGGCGCCGTCGATCCACCGGACGACCAGGTCTTCTAGGACGTCGACGACGGGTGCGAACCCCGGTGCCAGTGCACGGACAGCGGGTGCCTCGGATGCCGACACCTCGGCGGCGAGCCGGGCGAGCCAGGCCCAGCCGTAGGGGCGCTCGTAGTGCGGCGTCTCGCGCAGGTAAGCCGCCTCGGTCGCCAGGTGATCCGTCGTGAGGTGCGCCTGCAGGATCGAGGTGAGCCGGGCCTCCAGGTCGGTGGGCAGGCCGTGCGCGACCAGGCGCGCCGCGAGCCAGTGCATGTGCACCGACGAGTGCCAGTCGTACGACGTGGCGAAGGCGGGGTGGAGCTCGACGGGCAGGGCCCGGTCGTCCGGTCCGGACGTCGCGTGGTGCGCTGCGTACGGGTACTCGCGGGTCGTGTTGTCCGCGGCGACGGCCGCGAAGCGGTCGGCCCAGGCGGCCCGGGTCAGGTCGATCGGGGCGGCATCAGAATGCGACAAGGTACATGACTCCCATGTTGACGACGAGCAGGATGGCGGCGGTGGGGATCTGCGCCTTGATCGGGCCGTACTTGTCCCGCATCTCGAGCAGGGCAGCCGGCACCAGGTTGAAGTTCGCGGCCATCGGGGTGACGAGCGTGCCGCAGAAGCCGGCGAGCATGCCGATCGCGAAGATCGCGGCGGGGTTGCCATCGAAGCCCTGCACCAGGACGGGCCAGCCGATCGCGGCCGTCATGATCGGGAACGCGGCGAACGCGTTGCCCATGATGATCGTGAACAGGGCCATGCCGAGGCAGTAGATGACCACGGCGGCGAGCAGCGAGCCGTCGGGCAGGACCGACTTGATGATGGTGCCGACGGCGTCACCGACCCCCGCCTGGGTGAAGACGATGCCGAGCGTCGAGAGCATCTGCGGCAGCAGCGCCGCCCAGCCGATCGCCTGCAGCAGGCGACCGCCCTCGCGGATCGGGGTGGCGATCCTCGGCGGGCGCAGGACGAACACGGCCACGACGACGGCGAGCACCGAACCGATGCCCAGACCGGTCAGTGTCGCACTGCCCTCGGCGAGGAGCGGTTCGCCGCCGAACGAGACGAGCGGGCCGAGCGTCGCGACCAGCACGGCGACCACCGGCACCACGAGGGCCGGGATGAAGAGCCGGTTGCCGTACTTCGTCGCGAAGGCGGCGCGCTCGTCCGGACTGGTGGTGGCGAGCACACTCGTGCTGCCGCTGCCGGCGTCCGTGATCTTCTGCGTCACGCCGGTGGGTTCGGCGGGGCCGGTCTCGGCACCCGTGCCGGCGCCGGGGATGCTCGCGACCCGGGTACGGCTCGTCGTGCCGGTGAAGCCGAGCCCGGCGAGCGCGACCATCACGAGGACGGCGATCCCGAGTGTCCAGGCCGGCACGGTGCCGGCGGCGACGAAGGTGCCGGTGAAGAACGACAGGCCGAGGATGCCCCAGAACGCCGCGTTGCCCAGGCGCTTCGCGTGCGCGGTGTCGGTGACGATCAGGACGGCGACGGCGATGAAGAACGCGCCGATGAGCCAGTAGAGCCATTCGCTGGTGATCACGCTGCTGCCCCCAGGGTCGGGGCGTCGGCACGGGCGTCCGCCGCCATCTTGTCGAGTCGGCGGTCGAACAGCAGCAGGCGTCCGCCGTGCACGATGAGTGCCGCGATGCCCGTGGGGATCGCCCACAGGGCCAGGTCGATCGGTTCGAGCGACAGCCCGTAGGTCGAGTCGACGAACGTCGTGATGAGCAGGATCGAGCCGACCGCGACGAAGACGTCCTCGCCGAAGAACACGCCGACCGTGTCGGACGACGCCGAGTAACCCTTGATCTTCTCGCGCATGCGGTCGTCGATCCGCCCGTACTTCTTGGTCGCCGCACCCTCGGCCATCGGGTAGACCAGCGGGCGCACGGTCTGCGCCGGGCCACCGATGCTGGTCAGACCGACCGCAGCGGTGACCTGCCGGATCACCAGGTAGCCGGCGAGCAGACGACCCGTCGTCAGCTTGTCGAGCTTCGCGATCAGGCGCTTCGCCTGGTCCTGCAGGCCGTAGCGCTCGATCAGACCGATGACGGGCAGGACGAGCGCGAAGGTCGTGACGGACCGGCTCGAGGCGAACCCGTTGCCGAACGCGTCGAGGATGCCGACGGGACCGATCCCGCCGATGGCCGCGGTCACGATGCCCGCGACCGTGACGACGAGGAGCGCATTGATGCGCAATGCGAAGCCGACGATGACGACGGCGACGCCGATGAGGACGAACATGCGGGACAGTCTGGACCGCATTGTTCAACAATCGCAAGAGCCGGTTCTGCTCTGTAACACGCCCTTCACAAACGCCACCCGTGCCAGGATCGGTGCCATGACCCGAACCGTCGGCGGCGCTGACTCCACGGCCACGCGGTTGCGCACCATGATCGCGTCGGGTGGGTTCGCCCCCGGGGCGCAGCTGTCCGAGGAGCGATTGAGCGACCAGCTCGGGGTCTCGCGGAACACCCTGCGCGAGGCCTTCCGGCTGCTCGCCCGCGACCGTCTGGTCGAGCACGTGTTCAACCGCGGGGTGTTCGTCCGCCGGCTCTCCGCCGCCGACGTCACCGATCTCTACGCGGCTCGGCGGGTGCTCGAAGAGGCAGCCGTCCGTGCCTGCACCCCCGACGCACCGGCACTCGCCGAGGCCGCCGCAGCGGTCAGCGACGCCCGGGCAGCCGCGTCCGCGGGCGACTGGGGTGCGGTCGGCACGGCCGACATCCGGTTCCACGCCGAGCTCGTGCGCGCAGTGCCGAGCGAGCGGATCCACGCCCTGATGGACGGCCTGCTCGCCGAGATGCGGCTCGCCTTCCTGACCACCGCAGACCCGGCCTCGTTCCATGCCGACTTCGTCGAACGCAACGACGCGATCGTGTCCGCGTTGCGCGGTGGTGACCAGGACGCGGCCTCGGCGCTGCTCGCCGACTACCTCGACGACGCGGAGCGGACGCTGCGGGTCGCCGCCGGCGCAGCCGACTGAGGGACGGCCAGGAGGTCCGGTGCGGCTCCGCCCCGCACGCGCAGTCCGAGCGCGCTCACGCTGGCGCCCGCGGATCGCTCGGTCAGGGCTTCCCGCCGAGCAGGGCCGTGACCGCGTCGACCACGACCTGGCGACGCCGCGGCGGCGTCACGGCCTGCACCAGCGGCTCGTACTCCGCAGCGGTCGCGCTCCAGAACGCCGCGGCGTGCAGGACGAGCCCGAGGAGCACCGCCGGACGGAACGCCCGCGGCAGGCCCCCGGCGCGCTGGGCGTGCTCGACCTCGGCCACCGCGTCGGCGTAGGTCGTCGCGACGGACTCGAGCGGGACGTCGGCGCGCTCGAGCCGGTGCCAGGTCGCGAGCCGCTGGGCCCAGGGACGACGGACGTAGGAGTCGTGCACCCGGCCGGCCCAGGCGGCGAGGTCGGCGGTGTCGAGCGGGGCCTCGGCGAACGTCTCGGTCACGGTGCCCGCGACGAGGGCGTCGAACAGCCCCTCCTTGCTGCCGAAGTAGTGGAAGACCTGCGCCTTGTTGCTCGACGCCGCGGCACCGATCCGTTCGACCCTGCCGGCGGCCAGTCCGACCGCGGAGAACTCGTCCCGCGCGGCGAGCAGGAGCCGGGCGCGCATCGCGTCAGCGGCTGGGGGCGTGAATCGGGCCATGGCGACCACCGTACCGATCACGCGGCCCGCAGAGCTGGAGTGCACGGCAGCAGCTTCAGGCCCGCTGTCTCCGCACAGCACTCCAGAGGACCAGCGCAAGCGTCAACAGGACGCCGGCGACCACGGCCCCCTGGACGAGGTCCGCGAAGCCGCGCTGCAGATCGTCACCCGTGACGAGGATCGCGCCGACCAACGCCGCCGTCACCGCGAGCACGATCAACCGGGCTCGCAAGCTTCCGTCGGAGCGACTCACGGCGGCGTGGATCGCCACGAACGGGACCGGGAAGAGCGCGGCGAAGGCAGCCGAGCCGTCGAAGAAGAGGAGTCCGACGAGCAGCCCTGCCCCGAGACCGGTCGACAGCGCCACGCAGTCCGACGTGGAGATCCCGGCCCGCACGGTGCCTCTGCGCCGATGCCGTCCCAGCAAGAGCGGCAGGGCGCAGACGGCGCCACCGACGAGCAGGAACGCCCCCGGATTCCACGACGCCTCGTTCGGAGCGCTCAGCATCGAGGCCCCGAGCGCCATGCTGGCGAACAGGATCGCCCGGACCCCAATCCGCCTCACACGCCCAACCGCCCGCCGCTGATGTTTCACATCCCCGACCGTACTGCCCGGACAGGCGTGACGGGCGCGCGCAGGTGCCGGTGGTCGCGACCACCGCTGGACAGGAGGCGCGGTGCGGGCCCGCACCGCGCCTCCAGTCCGTCATCCGAAGCGACCGTTGACGTAGTCGGCGGTGCGCGGATCCTGCGGTGTCTGGAACATCGCGTCGGTCGGGCCGTGCTCGACGATCGCACCGGGTGTCCCGGCCTCGGCCAGGAAGAACGCGCAGCGGTCGGAGACGCGCTGCGCCTGCTGCATGTTGTGCGTGACGATGACGATCGTCACGTCGGTGGCGAGCTCCGTGATCGTCTGTTCGATGCGCCGGGTCGACGTGGGGTCGAGGGCGGAGCACGGCTCGTCCATCAGGAGCACCCGCGGACGGACGGCGAGCGAACGGGCGATGCAGAGCCGCTGCTGCTGCCCACCGGACAGACCGCCGCCGGGTTGCCGAAGGCGGTCCTTGACCTCGTTCCACAGGCCCGCCTTGGTCAGGGTCTCCTCGACGAGCGCGGCCTTCGCGGCCTTGTCGAGCCGCACGCCCGTCAGGGCGAGTCCTGCGAGCACGTTGTCCTGGATGCTCATCGCGGGGAACGGGTTCGGCTTCTGGAACACCATGCCGATCTGCCGCCGGGCCTCGGTGATGCGTCGGGACGCGTCGTAGATGTCGACGTCGTCGAGGAGCACCTCGCCCGCGAGCGACGCCGTGGGGACGAGCTCGTGCATGCGGTTGAGCGTGCGGAGGAACGTGCTCTTGCCGCAGCCGGACGGTCCGATCAGGGCGGTGACCTGGCCGGCCGGCATGGTCAGCGAGACACGGTCGAGCACCTTGTGGTCGCCGAACCAGGCGGAGACGGATCGGGCGTCGAGCGTCGCGGGCAGGGTCGACGGATCCGGTGCCGGCGGCACGCGGTCGAACCAGCTGTCGAACTCGGCGAGGAGGGTTTCGGTTTCTGTTCCGGGCATCGTGGTCTCTTCGGTCACATCAGGTTGGGCAGGAGGACGGTGAGCTGGGACGCCGCGGAGAGCCCGACGGCGAGCACCACCGGGACGGCGACGACGAGTGTCTGCCGACGGCCCCAGAAGCGCATGCCGACCGCGAACAGCGCGACCATGCCGGCCAGGACGATCAGGCCGAGCACCAGGAACGGCCACACCGAGCCGTCACCGGCCATCGTCAGTTCGGCGGGGGCGAGTGCGGCGTAGCCGAACGAGGGCGTCGGGGTCGGAGCGGCCTTCGAGACGAGTTCGGCGTCGACGCGGACGACGGAGTCGGGCAGGAACGGCAGCCCTGCGGCGGAGACCAGGGTGAGCCGACCGTCGTCGGCCTCGAGCGGTGCGGGGACGTGGTCGCCGGTGCGGCGGACGTCGACGACCCGGTACTTCGCGGTCCCCTGCCCGGTCGTCGCGGTGATGACGGCACCCTTGTCGAGCTGGTCGATGCGACCGAAGGGGCCGCCGTAGGCGGTCTGGCGGCCGTAGACGACGCTCGCGCCGACCTGACCGGGCAGCGGGGTGTCGCGACGGTGGCCGGGGCCGGAACGGGTGGTCTCCGACGTGGTGCCCTGCAGCACGACCGTGTCGAGGCCGAGCGCCGGCACCCGGACGATCGCGACGGGGGTGCCCTCGGGGACCAGGCGGCCGTCCGTGCCGGTCTGGCCGACGGGGGCGGTGGCGTTGGCGAGCTGGTAGCGGAACGCGTCACGGGCGAGCTGCTGGTCGCGCGAGTACGTGACCTGCGACACGGCCGTGAACTGCAGCGCGAAGCCGACGAGCAACAGCCCGACGACGACGATCGCCGACCCGCTGAACCGCCAGCGGTCGGGGGCGCCGAGGACCGGGATCGCCCGGGCGGCGGGGCCGGCGGACTCGTGGGACCAGCCGCTGGCCGGGCGGGTCGGACGCCGGGTGCGGGACGGACGGAGCGCCCGGATCGGCCGCCACGTCCGGACGGCGCGACGGCGGCCGCTCGCGTCCGGTTCGCCGGTGGGTCGCCGGCCCGGCAACCAGGAGGTGAAGCTCGTCATCGATCCGTCCGTCGGGGTGTTCGCGGTGTTCGGGGTGTTCGGGGTGTTCGGGGTGGGGTGTCTTCGGGGGTGGGGTCTTCGGGGTGGGGCACCCGGCCGGTCCTCGCGGACCGGCCGGGCTGGGGGGGGACTAGCGGGTGATCTTCACCGAGGACGAGGTCCGCGCGGTGTTCCAGAGGGAGTCGCCGCCGTAGACGACGGTCAGCTTGTGCGTGCCGGCCTTGAGACGCGGGAGCGAGACGGTGCCGCGCCCGGTCTTCGACAGCGACACCGAGGCGAGCGTCTTGCTGCCCTCCTTGACGGTGACCTTGCCGGTCGGGGTCACGCCGGTGCCGCTCACGGCAACGGTGACCTTGGCGTGGGACTTGGCGGAGACCGACTTGACCTTGCCGGCCTTCACGGTCGGCGCACCCTTGGCGACCTTCACCGTCGACACGGCGCTCGTGGCGACCGTCCCGCCGGCCGTGGCCGGGGTGTAGGTGGCGACGAGGCTGTACGAGGCGCGCTTCGGGACGAACGAGACCGAGGCGGTGGTGGCCCCGGCGGCGACCTTGGCGGTGCCGACGGTCTCCGTGCCGTTCCCGATCGTGACGGTGCCGCCCGTGGCGTTCCCGCCCGTGATCGTCGTGGTGACCTTGGCGGTCTTGCCGACCGTCAGACGCGGAACCGTCATCGTGACGCCGGTCGCGGCCGAGACGGTGACCGCGGACGCCGCCGAGGTGCTCGACGCGACGCCGGCGAGCGCCGGGATGAACAGCGCGTTGACCGAGGCCGTGCCGCTGGGCAGGGTCACCGGGGCGGTGACGCTCTTCGCGCCCTTGGCGATGGTGCCGGTCCCGACGACGGTGGAGCCGTTCAGGAACCGGACCGTGCCGCCGCCGGTGCCGAACGAGTCGACGGAGACGGTGGCGCTGACGGGCTTGCCCGCGACGGCCTTCGCGGGGATCGACAGGGCGGTGGTGCTCAGCGACGCGGGGAAGGCGCGCAGCTGGGCGTAGCCGCAGGTGGTGGCGGCGTTGGTCGCCGGCTCCGGCAGGAACCCGTAGGCGGCGATGGTCGCGGTCTGCTTGCAGACGAGCGAGTCCTTGCCGACGAACGCCTTCGCGATCGCGCTGGACGGGTCGTCCGCCAGGCGCGACGGGACGATGTTGTAGACGTCACGGACGAAGCCGGCGTACGCCGGGTTGGTCGCGTAGGCCTTGCCGCTGCCGGTGGTCGCCGCGGTCTGGCTGCCGGCGGTCTTGCCGAGGTCGGCGAGCGTCACGCCGTGGCGACGGTCGGTGACCCCGCCGACGCCGTTGGCCTGCGCCACCCACTGGCTGACCGAGAACGGGGCGATCGCGAGCGTCGAGCCGGTGTCGGCCGCGACGACTGCGGTGCCGTCGTGCTCCTCGATCGGCTTGCCGGCCGAGGTGTCGGAGACGAAGGAGTTCGTGCTCGTGAAGCCCGAGGCGTCGGTCAGACCGAGCTGGCCGAGGAAGTAGCTGCGGGTGCCCGAACCGAACTTGGGCAGGAGCGGCTGGATCTTGGACGCCTTGGTGCCGTCCGGACCCGTCGCGCTGCCGCCCACGGAGTTGTAGGTGCCGTCCGCGTTGAAGTACACGTAGGACACGTCACCGCGGTAGACGTTCCAGAGCGTCGGGGCCGTCTTGGCCTGCGTCCCGTCCCCGATGGAGAAGGGCACCTTCGCCAGCGGGCTGCCCGGCGCGTAGGCGACGTCGACCGCGTCGCGGGCGAACGGCACGTACGCCAGGACGCCGTCGGCCGACTGGTCCTTGGCGGCGGGGCCGCCCGACGAACGGGCGAAGTCGAGCTGGCCGACGACGGACTCGTCGATCGTCGTGCTCGTGCCGTCGGCCAGGGCGACGCCCGACTTGTTGGCGACCGCACCGACGGAGACGAGCAGCTCGTCACGGCCGGCACCGGAGCCGGAGACGCGCGGGATGGCCGCTCCGCCGGATCGCGTGACGACGGTGGGGCCGGCGTTCGTCGCGTCGTACGAGGCGATCTGGTTCCCCCCGACCGCTGCGGCGACGCCGTTCATGACGTCCTGGGTCGTGTCCGAGCCGAGGCCGACGAGCTTGCCGAACGCGTTCCCCGCGGGGTCGGCCTGGGCCGCCGGCACGGAGAGGGCACCGACGATCAGCGCGGCTGCACCGAACGTGACTGCCGACTTGCAGAAGGTGTTGACCTTCATGGCTGGTGTTTCCTTTCGTGGGTTCGACGCTGCCCAGGTGGCAGCGGTCGTGGGTGGAACTCGGTCACACGTGGGCGGCAGCCAGCATCGCCAGCCTCCGGCCACGGCGGATCAGGAACGGCCCCACGCCGAGCGCCGGCAGGCCGGCTCCGAGCGCCGCGGCGAGACCCAGGCGGGTCGCCGCGAGCGGCTGGTCGTGGGTGCGTTGGGTGGGTCCGGACGCCTCGTCGACGTCGTTGGTCGACACGGGAGGCGCGGCGTCGGCCACCGGGTCGACGGTCGCGTCCGGCAGGGTGTCGGTCGACGTCCCCGGGTCGGTGACGGGATCGGTGACGGTCTCCGTCGTGTCGGTGGGCGGTGGGACGGCCCCGTCGGTGCCGGACGCCGTCGGCTCGGTCGGCGCCGACGCCGCCGGCGGCTTCGGGCACGCCGCGGCGACCGTCCGGGCGTCGGTCAGCCCGGCGGCGACCTGCCCGGCCGCTGCCCGCATGCTGCTCGACAGCGGGACGTAGCCGGCGGGGAGCTCGCCCTGCTTCTCCCCCGGTACCTGACCGGCACCGCTCGCGTACCGGATGAAGGTGGCGTAGTCCGAACGCTCCGCCGGGCTCGAGGCGCAGACGTTCACGGCCGCGTAGCTGAGCATGGCCAGCGGGTAGGCCGCCGCGTCACGGTTCGCGGGGTCGGCCACGACGACGCCCGGCACGGTCGACGGCCGCATGGTCGCGATGCCCTTCGTGATCGCCTCGGTGGTCGGAGCGACGGCCTCGCCGGCGGCGTTCACGAGCTTCGCGGTGGGGAGCGCGTACCGGGCGGCCGAGGCCGTGTCGGTGATCGACAGCAGGAACCGGCTCCCCGGCACCTGGGCGCCGAGCGAGGTGTAGCCCTTCGGCTGCCCGAACGGGTTCCAGGAGTCCTTCTGGTTGGGGTCCGCCTTGAGCGTCCGGTAAGCGCCCTCGTGCATGTCGTTCATGTACGGGCGCATGTCGAGGGTGCCGTAGCCGGTCTCGTCCGGGTCGCCGCCCTTCGCGATGGTCAGGTCGGCCTTCGGGAAGCTGTCGATCGTCGTGTCGGTCGCCAGTGACAGCGGGCGGTAGGCGGGGTTGATCCGCATCCCCCACTCGTCCGGGCGCCCGTCGAGGAACGCCGCCGCGACCGGGTCCGCCCGCAGCCACGCCCAGACCCGGGCGTTCGCGTTCGTGTCCCCGAGCGCGACCATCAGTCCGGCCGGGGCGGTGTCGCTCTTCGAGCCGACGAAGGTCGGGTTGAGCGCGAGGAACTCCGGGTCCGTCACGATGCTCGAGGCGTTCGCCGCCACGGTGGGGTCGCCCTTGCCGCGGCCGGGCACGTCCGCCTGGTACGACTGCGTGAGCAGCTTCGCGACGAGCCGTGCGTCGAGGGTGAGCTCCTGCGCCTGCAGCCCGTTCCGCGCCTTGGCGGGGGCGTCCGGGTACAGCCGGTAGTCGATCGAGAAACCGATCACGATCGCCGACTGCGCCACGGGGGCGTACCGGATGGTCGTGTCCGGGGCGGTCGCGGGGTCGAGCGGCGTGTTCACCAGAGCGAGCCGCGATGCCCCGCCGGTCGTCGAGACGATCTGGTGCTGTGCCTCCTCGTCGCCGATCTGCGAGTAGCCGTAGGTCGTGCCGAGTCCGCACAGTGCGGGCTGCCAGGCGGTGACCGCCTCGGTGGCTGGCTCCGAGCCGACCAGACGCTGCTCCGCGTTGCCGATCGGGCAGGCCTGGGCCACGGACTGGAACCCGAGGGGGAACACGACGCGGTTGCGCCAGGCCGATGCCGACAGGGGCGAGCCGGTGACACGGCCGGCGGCGGTCGACCCCGCGGTGCCGCCGTCGAGGTTGTGGCTGCCACGCGGCACGATCACGAGCCAGCAGTCCCGCGGCGTCGTCCTCCCGGCAGCCACCCGGTCCTGCCCGCAGCCGAGCTGCGGCGCCTCGAGCCCCGACTGGGTCTCGAAGGTGACCTGACCGGTGCCGTCGCTCGCGGTGCGCGCGGCCGTGACCTCGTTCGTGGTCGTCGCGTCGAACTGCTTCGACAGCTCCGTCGTGCTCTTCGACAGGGTCCCGTCGACCGACCGGAAGGGCACGCGGTAGGCGCGGAGGAACGGGTTCTCGACGGGCGGGTCGAGCAGCAGGTCGGGGTTCGCGTCCGGTCCGGTCAGGGTCGGGTCCTGCAGCGGGTCGTCCCCGTTCACCAGGTCGCGCTTGGCGGCGCCGACGCCGGTCAGGGCCGCGATGGTCGACGACGGCGCGCCCCACTGGCACTGTTCGGGGGACGGCCCGGCCGCCTCGTCGCCCCAGCACTGCATGACCTGGACGTAGTCGGTGGCGTACTCACTCGGCGAGGTCGGCTTCGCACCGGTCCAGCTCACCGTGACGCCCTGGTCGGTGAGTTCGCGGGTCTGGCTGACCGTGAACGACATCTTCGAGAAGTCGGCCGCGTCGGGGTCGGGCGTGGTGGTCGATCCCCCCGGACCGAGGGCGGCCTGCGCGTCGACCCACGACTTCGTCACCGCGGACGAGGGTGTGGCCGAGGGCGCGGTGGCCGACGCCGGGATCGTGGCGACGAGCAACGACCCGGCGATGGTCGAGGTGACGGCACCGAAGACGAGGGCCGCGGAACCGAGTCGGACGAGGTGCTGGTTCTTCACTTCTGGGTCCTCCGTCGGGACACGAGCACGCCGATCAGCGGGGGCAGCAGGACCACGCCCAGCAGTGCGGCCACGGCGCAGAGCATCAGGGTGCGGGTCGGCGTCCAACCGTCGGCCGCGTCGACCTCGACCGGCAGGGCGGCCACGTTCTGGCACACACCGCTGTCGGCGTCGCACTGCACGGGCGAGCCGTTGTTCAGTGCGGGCACCGCGCCGGTGCCACCGCTGCCGGTGCTGCCGCCGGAGAGCTCGGTCGAACCGCTCCCGGATCCCGAACCGGATCCGCTCGAGCCGCCGGAACCGGAACCCCCGGACCCGCCGCCCTTCGCACCGGACCCCGAACCGCCGCCGGAGCCCGAACCCCCGGCCGCCCCGGTACCGCCACCGGAACCGCCCGCGCCACCACCGGCCGCGCCACCGCTCTGGGTCGGCGTCGTGGTGCCCTTCGCCCCGCCGGTGCCCGTGTTGCACTGGGTCGCGCCGAGTTTGTCGCACGCGGGCGGCTGCGGCGCCTTGACGGCGAGGGTGTTCTTGCCGTCGGCGGAGAACGTCGGGTTGTTGCACTTCCGGATGTCGATCTTCTTCGCCTCGACACCGGGGATGCGCCGCACCTGGTCGAGTCCGGCCTGCACCAGGTTGATCGGCAGTGGCGAGTAGCCGAGCACCTCGGCCTGCTGCTGCCCCTCGCACAGGAAGTAGTAGTCGAACGCCCCGAGGGTCTTGCCCTTCGCCGGGGTCAGGCTCGCGTCCGTGGTCGTCGGCACCACCATGTAGGAGTACGACGACAGCGGGTAGGTGCGAGCGTCGGGGTTGTCGTAGACGCCGTCGAGGATCTGCGTCAGGTACGACGACGACCGCTTGTCCTGGTTGATCTTCGCGCCGAGCAGGCCCACCGCGACGTTCGAGGCGGTCGGTTCGACGTAGTAACCGGCCTTGTTCAGCACCTTCGCCACCGGGTAGCCGGTCTTCAACGCGTAGGAGTACTCGACGTACGTGATCGTGCCGACGTTGGCCTTCTGGGCGACGTAGCCGGACACGCCCTGCGAGTTCGGCTGGGCGATGAACCCCTTGCCGGCGACCGTCGGGTAGTTCGACGTGATGCCGCACGGCAGCGGCCGGCCCGCCTGCTTGCAGTACGCGTTCCACTCGGACGGGTACTTCTTGCTCATCCAGGTGGTGAACTGCGCGGTCGACCCGGACCCGTCGGACCGGACGACCGGCACGACGCGGCGCTTCGGCAGGTCGAGCCCGGGGTTGTCGGCCTTGACCTTCGGGTCGTCCCAGCTCGTGATCTTGCCGGTGAAGATGCCCGCGAGCACCGGGCCGGACAGCCGCAGGTTGGTGATCTGCTTGCCACCGGCGCTGAGGTTGTACATGAACGACGTGCCACCGGCGACGATCGGCATGTACGCGTAGCCGACCGTCGGCGGGACGTCGGTGACCCCACCGTCCTTGATGCCGTACGGGATCTCGGAGACGGCGAAGTCCACCGTGCCCGCCTTGAACTGGTTGCGGCCGTCGGAGGACCCGGTGCTGGCGTACCGGACCTTCATCCCGTACTGCTGCACGTTCACGGCCCACTGCTGGATCGCGACGGAGCTCCACGACGAGCCGGCGCCCGAGATGGGCACGTAGGACTCGCCCGCGTCGGCCGCGGTGGCGGGGAGGATCGACAGGGCCAGTGCGGCGGCGGCCAGGACCGCGCCCATCAGGCGTGTTCTGCGGGGTCTCACGAGGGGTCCTTCTGGGAGGCGTCGGCGGGGAACGGGTGGACGTAGCGGCGGGCGTGCCTGCGGACGAAACGGCCGACGGGGCGCCAGACCGGTTCGGCGGCGGCGACACCGCGCAGGACCAGGCGACCGAGCGCCCGGAAGCGGTCGTTGCGGCGCTCGCGGGTGGCGACGGTCTGCGACCCGATCACGCGGGCGATCACGAAGAGCACCAGGACGAGGAACATCAGGACCGCGGCCGCGCCGAAGCCGCGGGCGATCATGTTCGGTTCGGGCGACTTGACGAACTCGAAGATCGCCAAGGGGAGCGAGATCATCGGGCCGCTGGTCGGGTCGAGGTTCAGGTCGGGCGCGAAGCCGGCGGTCAGCAGCACCGGGCTCGTCTCACCGATGCCGCGCGCGGTGGCGAGGATGATCGCGGTCACCAGGCCGGAGCGGGACGTCGGCAGCACGACCCGCCACACCGTCTGCCACTGACCGGCACCGAGCCCGATCGACGCCTCCTTCAGCGTCGACGGCACCAGGCGGAGCACGACGTCGGCGGACCGGATCATGATCGGCAGCATCATCACGCTGATCGCCAGGGACGCCGCGAACCCGGACTTGTCGAAGCCGAGCCCGACGATGACGCTCGCGTAGATGAAGAGCCCCGCGACGATCGAGGGCAGCGCGGTCATCGCCTCGACGATGGTGCGGACGAACCGAGCGAAGGGTCCGGGCACCTCGGTCAGGAACAGCGCCGTGGTCACGCCGAGCGGCACCGTGATCACGAGCGCGATCGAGATCTGGATCAGCGACCCCGCGATGGCGTGCAGCACTCCGCCGGAGGTCATCGGGTCGAGCGGCCCGGTGAGCGCCATGTCCTGCGTGTAGAAGTTCCAGTGCGGCAGCGCCTTCGTGGCCCGGATCACGCTGAACGAGACGACGAACACCAGCGTGGCCACCACGACGAACGCCAGCGAGTGCACCGCGGCGGAGACGACCCGGTCACGGACCACGGCCGCGCTCTCGTTGGTGGCGACGAGGAGCGCGTAGAACACCAGGAACATCACGTAGGCGACGGCCGCGAAGGCGATCGGGCCGGAGACCGGGGCGAGTTCGGTGAACACGATCGACGTGACCGAGACCGAGGCGACCGCGGCACCGACGACGCAGAGCACGTCGCTGATCCGGGTGCCGCTGAACCGGCGCTCCTCGGGCCCACGGTCCGGCTCGGACTCCCGCTCGAGCCGCGGCAGGACCGTGCCGGAGCCGGAGCCCGAGGGCGTCGACACCGTCACCGGGCTGGCCGGGACGGGCGTCGACAGGGGGACGGTGGGCAGGGGTGACGTGACGCCCGACGGCGCCTGGGTGGTGTCGGTCATGGCTAGCTGCTCGCTCCCGAACGCGATCGGGCGACCACGGCGGACGCGGCGAAGTTGATGCACAGCGTCATCAGGAACAGCGTCAGACCCGCTGCCATGAGCGCCGACATGCCGAAGGGTGTCGCGTCGCCGTACCGCAGGGCGATCAGCGAGGAGACCGAGCTCGCCCCGGCCTGCAGGACGTGCGGCTGGATGACGAACACCGGCGAGATGATCATGTAGACGGCGATGGTCTCGCCCAGCGCCCGGCCCAGACCGAGCATCGTCCCGCCGATGATGCCGCCCCGGCCGAACGGCAGCACGACCGAGCGGATCATCCCCCACCGCGTCGACCCGAGCGCGAGCGCCCCCTCACGCTCACCGAGCGGGGCCTGCGAGAACACCTCGCGCATGATCGAGGTGACGATCGGCGTGATCATCAGCCCGACGACGATGCCCGCGATGAACGTCGAGGCCGTGTACGCGGTCGGCGACGCGAGCGGGTCGTCGAGGTCGACGCCCGACACCGAGAAGAGCGGGATCCAGCCGAACCACTGCGAGATCCACCGCGACACCGGCGTGATCTGCGACTGCAGGAAGAAGAAGCCCCAGAGCCCGTACACGACGCTCGGGATCGCGGCCATCAGGTCGACGAGCCCGATGAACGCCTTGCGGATCCGCAGGGGTGCGTACTCGGTGATGTACAGCGCGGTGCCGAGCGAGAGCGGCAGGGCGAACGCGATCGCGACGGCGGCGATCAGCACCGTGCCGACCAGCACTGCGGCGATGCCGAACCGGTGCGCGTCGGGGTCCCAGGCCTGCGTGGTGAGGAACCCGAACCCGGCGACGCGCAGGGCCTCGGCGGCCCGGACGGCCAGGAACAGCCCGACGAGCAACATGATCGCGAGGACGGTGACACCGCCGGCACGGGCGATGTTCCGGAACCTGACGTCCGATGGGTCCCGCACGACCGTGAGCAGGCGGGGCGAATCTGTGGACAACGGCATCCTTCGGAATCCGGGCAGCAGGTCGGGTGCGCCGGGGGATGCTGCGCTCCCGTTCCGGCGGGCATCACATTGGCAGTCGCTCGACCAACGAAGGCCCCTCAGCCGGCGTCCAGGAAACGGCTCAGAAGTGAACAGACGGGTTTCCTGAGCGGATCGCAAGCTCCGTGTGGTCGCCACGCCCTCCGTTCGGGGGCGGACGGAGCAGTCCGGGGTACAGCGATCGGGGCACAAGCCCGATGCGCCACAGAACCCCAGATCGGAAGGTGGTTCGTTCCCGGAACCAATATTTCCTCATACTCACACATGCGCCCCTCCCCACCAGGCGAACGTCCAGGCGAACGTCCAGGCGAAGGACCCGGAAGGCCGCTCCGAGCCTCCTGTCACTCCTGCCGGAAGCAGCCGACCGACGAAACCATGCGCGCAGCAGTCGGATCCCCGCGCGAGCGCCACGACGACGCACGATTCCACCGCAGATGGGCAACTTTGCGTCCCCCGAACTTCCCTAGGCTCGAGACGATCCGGTAACGCGCACCACTCGTCCGCAGATCCGCGGCCGACCCCGATGACGGGAGGTTCGACATGTCCCAGTTCACCCAGAAGATCTCGCAGGACGCCATCGTCGGAGAGCCCGAGGTCGTCGAGGACCACCTGTCCGTGCGCGAGATCGCCGCCCACCCCGCCTGGCTCCGGCTCAAGCGTGCAGTCGCCGCCCTGCAGGCCCTGCAGACGCGGGACGGCTCCGTCCCCGAACCGTCCGACCACGCCGCTGCCGCCGATCACGTCGCGGTGATCGTGCCGGCCGTCGCCGAGCTTGCACCGCACTTCCCGCACGACGCCGCCTTCCTGCAGGTGCTGCAGCTCGACTTCGCACGCTGGCAGGAGCAGGGCTTCGGGGTCCCCGACTTCCTCGACTCCCTCACCGCGTTCCAGCCGCAGCAGCACCGCGTCGACGGGCTCGGCCACCTGGTCGTGTTCCCGATGGTCACGCAGAACGGCAGCACCTCGCGGTTCGTCGAGGCGCTCCTGGTCGAGGTCATCTGGCCGGAGTTCATCGCCGAGCTCGAGGCCGGCGACCACGGCAACGCGTTGTTCGTCGCGCTGCGGTTCGTCGACTTCACCCCGGGGTACGACACGAACTCGGCGGTGCTGTTCCCCGAGACCGTCGCGATGCGCTCGATCCCCGCCTTCACGTGGGGCGCGATCTTCCAGGACCGCGAGGCCGCCCGCTACCGCCGGGTCGTCCGTGCCGCCGCCGACGTCACCAAGCTCGAGCTGCCGGCCGAGGCCGCTGCGATGCTCGACGACCAGCAGCTGACCGAGCGGGTCTTCGTGATGTGGGACATCATCCACGACCGCTCGCACATGCGCGGGGACCTGCCCTTCGACCCGTTCATGATCAAGCAGCGGATGCCGTTCTTCCTCTACTCGCTCGAGGAGCTCCGCTGCGACCTGACCGCGTTCCGCGAGTCCGTGCGTCTGGAACGCGAGCTGTCCGCCGGACCCGACACGGGCCTCCAGGACGCGCAGCGCGCCATCCGTGACCACGCGCGCCTGGTGCAGTACGCGGTCGTCTTCGACCGCATCTTCCGCTTCGCGATCACCGGCAGCCGCGTCCGCAACTACGACGGACTGGGCGGCCAGCTGCTGTTCGCCTGGATGCACCAGCACGGCGTCCTGCACTGGACGGACACGCAGCTCACGATCGACTGGCCCGAGGTGCCGGACGTGATCATCGCCCTGAGCGACGAGATCAACGAGCTCTACCGGCGCTCGATCGACCGGCCGAAGTCGGCGCACTGGCTCGCCGCGTACGAGATGCTGACCCGCACGCTCACGCCGCATCCGGCGTCGAAGTGGGCGCGTGGCCTGCCCGACGAGACGCTCGCCGGACCGCCGCGCGGCTACACCGATGCGGTGCTCGACGACGAGTTCCCGCTGTCGATGTTCTACGAGGCCCTCGACAAGAAGATGGCGACCGTCATCGCGTCCACGGCCGGCATCACCGGCACCACGGACGCCGAGCTCGTCGGCGAGGTCGCCGCGTGACCGACGGCTCGGTGGCCGGTCGCCTGGTGCTGATCGCCGGTGCGACCAGTGCCAGCGGCGCAGCCGTCGCGCGCGCACTCACCGCCGCCGGTGCGGCCGTCGTCGCGGTGGGCACCAGACCCGACGCCCTGGAGGCCCTGCGCGCGTCCGTCCCGGGCGTCACGACGCGGACGTGCGACCTGTCGGACCTCAGTGCGGTCACCGCGTTGGCCGACGACGTCCACGCGGACGCCGGCCGCGTCGACGGACTGGTCCACCTGGTCGGCGGGTGGCGCGGCGGTGGCAGCATCGTCGGCCAGTCCGACGCGGACTGGGACTTCTTCGACCGCGCCTTCCGGACCCTGCGGAACACGACGCGGGTCTTCCACGACGACCTGGTGGCGTCCCCTGCCGGACGGCTCGCGTTCGTGTCGTCCACCGCGGTCGACTCCCCCACCGCCGGCGCCGCGAACTACGCGGCGGCGAAGGCCGCGTCCGACGCCTGGGTCCGGGCCGTCGCGCAGGGGTTCCGGAAGGAGGCACCGGAGACCGCCGCGGCCGCCGTGTTCGTCGTCGGTGCACTCTCCGGTCTCGAGGAGCGGCTCGGCGCCGAGGCCGTCCGGCTCTGGGACACCGCACCGGCCGACGTCAACGGCGCCCGCATCCCGCTCACGGCGCCTGATCCCTCGAACCTAGGATGAACGCGTGACCCTCCGACTGCACGACCTGGACCTGCGGGGCTTCGCCTCGGACAACTACGCCGGCGTCCACCCCGAGATCCTCGCCGCCATCGCCGCGGCCAACGACGGCCACCAGATCGCCTACGGCGAGGACGTCTACACCGCACGTCTCAACGAGGTGATCCGCGAGCACTTCGGGTCGCAGGCCGAGGCGTTCCCGGTGTTCAACGGCACCGGCGCGAACGTCGTCGGGCTGCAGTCGATGCTGCCGCGGTGGGGAGCGGTCGTGTGCACCGCGACCGCGCACATCCACACCGACGAAGCCGGTGCGCCCGAGCGCGTCGCGGGCATCAAGCTCCTGCCCGTCGAGGCACCCGACGGCAAGCTGACGCCCGAGCTCATCGACCGCGAGGCCTGGGGCTGGGGCGACGAGCACCGCGCCCAGCCGCTCGTCGTGTCGATCACCCAGACCACCGAGCTCGGCACCGCCTACACGGTGGACGAGGTCCGGACGATCGCCGACCACGTCCACTCGCTCGGCATGAAGCTGCACATGGACGGCGCCCGCATCTCGAACGCCGCGGCGTCCCTCGGGGTGCCCCTGCGCGACTTCACCACCGACGCCGGTGTCGACGTGCTGAGCTTCGGCGGGACGAAGAACGGCATGCTCTACGGCGAGGCGATCGTCGTGCTGAACCCCTCGGCGTCCGAGGGGTTGCACTACCTGCGCAAGATGAACATGCAGCTCTCGTCGAAGATGCGGTTCGTCTCCGCCCAGCTCATCGCCCTGCTCAGCGACGACCTGTACCTGCGCTCCGCCGGGCACGCCAACGCCATGGCCGCCCGACTGCGCGGTGCACTGGAGGCCGGCATCGCCGACGGCAGCATCCGGGGTGTCGGCTTCAGCCAGCAGACCCAGGCGAACGGGGTCTTCGCGACCCTGCCCGCCGGGGTGGCCGACCGGCTGCGGAAGCACTTCCGGTTCTACGACTGGGATGCCAGCCGCAACGAGGTGCGGTGGATGTGCGCGTACGACACCTCGGAGCAGGACATCGACGACTTCGTCGCGGCCCTGACGCGGGAGCTCGACGCCGCCTGAGCCGGCACCGTCCGGTCAGGCGCGCACCGGTCCGGCGCGCGCCGGGCCGGTACCGACGGTCGGTTCATCCGAACGGGATGACCCGCACCACGATCGCCACCACGAGCATCGCCATCGCGACCACGGCCGCCCGCCACAACACCTTCCGGTGGTGGTCGCCGAGGTTCACGTTGGCCAGCGACACCAGCAGCAGGATCGCGGGGACGAGCGGGCTCTGCATGTGCACCGGCTGCCCGACGACCGAGGCCCGCGCCATCTCGGCCGGCGTGATCCCGTACGCCGAAGCGCTCTCGGACAGCACCGGCAGGATCCCGAAGTAGAACGCGTCGTTGCTCATGAAGAACGTCAGCGGCATGCTCAGCACACCGGTGATGCCCGCCAGGTACGGGCCCATCGAGTCCGGGATCACCGCGACGAGCCAGTCGGCCATCGCCGCGACCATCCCCGTACCGTCGAGCACCCCGATCAGCACCCCGGCGGCGAACACCATCGACACGACACCGACGATGCTCGGGGCGTGCGCGACGATCTGCGCGGTCTGCTGCTTGAGCTGCGGGAAGTTCACGAGCAGGGCGATCGCCGTGCCGATCATGAACACGAAGTGCAGCGGCAGCAGGCCCAGCACGAGCGCCACCATCACGGCGACGGTCAGCGCCAGGTTGAACCAGATCCGCTTCGGCCGCAGGGTCGGGCGGTTCGGGTCGAGCATCGTCTCGGCCATGGTGCCGGTCCCCGTGCCGCCCTCGTCCCCCGAACCCGCGCCGTCCACGCCCTCGCCGTCCGCACGCCGACCGTCGGCCTTCCCACCGCGCAGTCCGAGCGCGACCGTGGGGCTCGTGAACATCCCGCCGCCGGTCCCACCCACCGCCGCGAGCACCCGTGAACCGGCCCGAGCGTTCGCCCGTTCCGGCACACGCGCACCCCGCGACGCCTCGGTGAACTCGATCAGCCCGAGGCGCTTGCGCTCCCGCAGGCCCATCGTCCACGCGAACGTGAAGCACAGCAGCAGCCCCACCACGAGCGACGGCACGAGGGGCACGAAGATGTCCGTCGGGTCGATCTTCAGCGCGGCGGCGGCACGGGCGGTGGGACCGCCCCACGGCACGATGTTGAGCGTTCCGTTCGTCAGACCCGCCACACACGTCATCACGACCGGGCTCATGCCGAGCTTCAGGTAGATCGGCAGCATCGCCGCCGTGACCACGATGAACGTCGTCGAGCCGTCCCCGTCGAGCGAGACCGCACCGGCCAGCAGAGCCGTCCCGAGTACGATCTTCGCCGGGTCGTTGCCGGTCACCCGCAGGATGAACCGGACGAGCGGGTCGAACAGGCCGACGTCGATCATCAGCCCGAAGTACATGATCGCGAACATCAGGAGCGCGGCCGTCGGTGCCAGCGTGCCGATCGCCTCGGTCACCATGTCGCCGAGTCCCAGACCCGCCCCCGCGAACAGTCCGAACACGGTCGGCACGATGATCAGCGCGAGCATGGGCGACATGCGCTTGGTCATGATCAGGACCATGAAGGTCAGGACCATCGCGTACCCGAGGATGACGAGCATCAGGACTCCTTCGTCCGTGTCTGGCAGTCCGGGCACGCTACGACCCGGCCTGGAGGCGCGGCGCGCTTCTGCACATTGGCGCACCATCGCGCGTTGACCGCTTTCTGCGCATTGTGCGCAGGCAGGTCGGCTCGCCCTCCGTACGCTGGGGTCGTGACCGACGACCGTTCACGGCGCCCCAGGCTCCGCTTCGCCACCGAGGTGCTCGTACTGCAGCTCGCCGTGGTGGTCGCCGTCGTCGCCCTGACCAGTGCCGTGTTCGTCCGGATCGAGGTCACCCGGCTGGAGCGCGCTGCCGAGGGGACCGCACTCGCGATCGCACAGAGCGTCGCCGCGCAGTCCGACGTCCGGGCCGCGGTCGCCCGGTTGAGCGTCGACGGCACCGACCTCGACCCCGCGGCCCTCGCCGACGGCCCCGTCCAACGGGCGGCACTCGCTGCCCAGCGCCGGACCGGGGCACTCTTCGTCGTGGTCACCGACGACCGGGGCATCCGGCTGGCCCACCCCGACACCGACCGGATCGGCGAGATGGTGAGCACCTCCCCCGACGCCGCACTCGCCGGCCGGGAGACCGTGTCCTGGGCGCGCGGCACGCTCGGTGAGTCGGCGCGGGCGAAGGTGCCCGTCTCCGCGCCCGCAGCCGGCGGGGCGGAGACGAGCCGGGCCTCCCGGCAGTCCGCCGTCGTCGGCGAGGTGAGCGTCGGGTTCAACCGAGCACGCGTCTACGACACCCTGGTCGAGGACAGCATGCCGGTGATCGGTGCCGGGCTGGCGGCGGTCTTGCTCGCGGTGATCGCCTCGGTGCTGATCCGGCGGCGACTGGTGCGGCTGACGCTCGGGCTGCAGCCAGAGGAGCTCGTGACGCTCGTGCAGAACCAGCAGGCCGTGCTCGGCGGCGTCGGTGAGGGAGTCATCGCGATCGGGTCGTCGGGGGTCGTCACCGTCTGCAACCCCGAAGCCGTGCGACTGCTCGGGCTGGCCGATCCGGTCGGCCGTCCGGTGGCATCGCTCGACCTGCCCGCGCCGCTCGGGTCGATGCTGGACGTGACCACCGCGGCTCCGGCGAGCGCCACGATCGTCGCCGGGCACCGGGTGCTGCTCGTCGACGTCCGCACGGTGTTCCGCGACGGCCGCGACCTGGGCCGGGTCGCCGTCCTGCGCGACCGCACCGACGTCGAGGCCCTGACCCGGCGACTCGACGCCGTCGGGGCGATGAGCACGGCGCTCCGCGCGCAGCGCCACGAGTTCGCGAACCGGCTCCACGCGATCTCGGGGCTGCTCGACATCGGCGAGACCGCCCGGGCGCGCGCGTACCTGGCGGACGTGCAGGAGCGCGGGCCGCTGCGGTACCCGGTGCAGCACGCCGACCGGTTGACCGAGCCGTACCTGCAGGCGTTCCTCGGGGCGAAGGGCGTCGAAGCCGCCGAGCGGGGCGTGCTGCTGCGGATCGGGGCGGAGACGCTCGTGCAGGGGACGATCACCGAGCCGGGCGACGTGACGACCGTGCTCGGCAACCTGGTCGACAACGCGGTGTCGGCGGCCCTCATCGGGGACGAGCAGTCGAGGGACGGCGGATCCCCGTGGGTGGAGGTCGAGGTGCTCGACGACGGCGCGACCCTGCACCTGTCGGTGATGGACTCCGGGCCGGGGGTGCCGGACGATGTCGCGGACTCGCTGTTCGTGCGCGGTCCGGCGGCGGCTCCCGCGTCGGAGGACGTCTCACAAGTGCACGGGCTCGGGATCGGGATCCCGTTGTCGCGGGAGATCGCCCGGCGGCACGGTGGCGACGTGTGGCTCGCCTCCCCCGGCGGTGACGACCACGGCGCGGTCTTCTGCGCCCGACTGGAAGGAGTGGTGTCGTGAGTTCCGTGTTCACCGTGCTGGTGGTCGACGACGACTTCCACGTCGCCGACCTGCACCGGCGGCAGGTCGACGAGGTACCGGGGTTCCGTGCGCTCGAGCCCGTCGGGACCCTCGCGGCCGCCCGCTCCACGCTGTCGAGTGGGACCGTGGACCTGGTGCTCGTCGACGTGTACCTGCCCGACGGCAGCGGCCTCGACCTGCTGCGGTCGATCGACACCGATGCCTTCGTGTTGAGCGCCGCCTCGGACTCGGGCACCGTTCGCCGGGCGATGCGGAGCGGGGCACTCGCCTACCTGATCAAGCCCTTCGCAGCCGGGGTGCTGGCCGAGCGGCTGCAGGCGTACGCGCGGTCGCGGAACGTGCTCGACGAGCGGTCGACACTCGATCAAGAGGCCGTCGAGCGGGCGTTCCGGATCCTGCACGCCGGGGACAGCGGTGGGGCGTCGCCGTCCCGGGCGGCCACGGCGGCGCTGGTGCTCGAGCAGCTCGTCGCCGGTGAGGAACGATCTGCCGCCGAGGTGGCTGCGGCGATCGGGGTCTCGCGGGCGACGGCGCAGCGGCACCTGGCGCAGCTCACGGCGGACGGGACCGTGGCGATGCAGTTGCGGTACGGGGCTGCGGGGCGGCCGGAGCACCGGTACGTGCGGCGGTGACGGATACTGCCGCCCCTTGCGTATTTCACCGGATACCGGCAGGTTTGGTCCAACACGCTCCGCGCAGCCTCACTGCGCGCACGAGCGCGATGACCGACCCAGAAGGAGATCACGTGATCGCGATCGAGATGGCAGCCGCCGTCCTGACCATCGTCTTAATCGTCCTGCCGGCGCGGGGCACCATCGGCAGGAACGGGCTCGTCGGCATCCGTACCCGGGCGACCATGCGCAGCGACGAGAGCTGGATCATCGGCCACCGAGCAGCGATCGTCCCGACGAGCATCGCCGGCGGCGCGACCGTGGCAGTGAGCCTGGTCTACATCGCACTCGGACGCGCCGACGACATCCCCGCGTTCGTCGCGTGCGCCGCGATCCTCGTCGGCGGAGCCTTCTGGGGCGTGGTGGCCGCAGGACGCGCGACCAGGTGACGTCGGACGCGGGGGGCCCGGGCGTGGTTCAGCGCCGACGCCGTCGAGCTGCTCAAGATGGTCGGCCCGTACCTCCAGGTCGTCGCGGTGCCGCACGCCCACGCTGAAGATTGGCCCTTCCGGCCGCCTCGGGAGGGTCGCGCGCCCTAGCCCTGCCCCTGGTCCGTGAGGCGCCATCCGGACGCCGTCTTCGTGAAGCAGAAGCTCCACGTGCGCGTCCCGTTCATCGGCTCCGATTCCTCCGACGCTCGACTCGTCACCGTCGTGTCGACGCAGGACTCCGTCGTGTGGCCAGGGTTGAACGGCACCGATTCCGCCTTGTCCGCGACGGTGTACTTCCGCAGCGTCGGGTTCCGGCACCACGCCCACGTGCTGTCGAGCGTCAACGCCTTCGTCACGTCACACCGCTGCGCCTTCGCCGCAGCCAGGTACACCTTCGTCACCTCGACAGAGGTTGCGGACGACGGCGGCAGGCGGGGCGAACTGCACCCGGTCACCAGTGCGAGCCCCGACGCCAGCACGGCGGTCGCGAGGAGTGAGCGCTGCACGAGCAGGAGCCGTCCGTGCGGTCTACTCGTACGCATCAAGTCCACCCCTCACGGTGCCGCGGACGGTCCGCTGGTCTCGCCCAGCAAAGCGCACCACCCCGATCAGAGCCATGAGCACCCCCACAGCCAGGTCCGCCACTGACGGACTGGAGGCGCGGGGCGGGGCCGCACCGGGCCTCCAGTCCGTCAGGTGGTCACGCGACGATCTGCACCTGCGTGGGCACGTCGGTGACGGTGAACGGGGCGGACGTGCCGCGCACGTCGACGCGGTAGTCGCCGCGGAAGCCGCGGACCTGCACCCGACCGCGGTCGTCGGTGCGGAGCACCGTCGGGCCGAGCCACCACTCCTCCTTGACCAGGCGGCGGAGGGCCTCGTACGACGGCTTGGGTGTCCCGTCGGCGCGGACGAGTCCGATCGGGGCGCCGAGCCAGGCGCCGGCGTCGGTGATGCCCCAGTAGGTGATCGCCTCGACGGAAGGGTGGCCGACCAGGCTCCGGTAGTGGCGTTCGATGTCGTCGGCCTGGCGCGCCTCACCCTCGGGCGTCGACGGCCACGAAGCGACCTGGTGGTCGTTGAGGTCGACGATGTGCGCGGGCATGAGGTCACCGGAGACGAGCGAGGTCTCGGTCAGGTGCAGCGGCAGGCCGTAGCGGGCGAACCGGTCGACCATCGCGAGCATCGTGTCCTCGCCCCAGTAGCCCTGGTGCATGTGGGTCTGCAGTCCGATGGCGTCGATCTGCACGCCGGCTTCGAGGACGCCCTCGATCAGGCACTCGTACGCACTCGACAGGTCGAAGTCGTTGAGCAGCAGGGTGGCCTGCGGATTGGCGGCGCGGGCCTCCTCGAAGGCCATCCGGATCATCGGGATGCGGCCCTTGGCCCGGGCGAGCGGGGTGATCGCGTTGTCGCCGTTGTCGAACACCGGCATGATGACGACCTCGTTGATGGCGTCCCAGGTGTCGATCGTGCCCGCGAAAGCGGAAACCTCGCGGCGGATGCGCTCCCGCTGGAGCCGCTCGACCTCGTCCAGCGGGAGCCCCAGCAGCCAGTCGGGCTGCACGGTGTGCCAGACGAGCGGGTGCCCCTTGAGGGCGATGCCGCGGTCGCGGAACCACTGCGCCGTCGTCAGGAGCCTGGCGGTGTCCGGGGCTCCGCGCTCGGGCTCGAAGCGGCCCCAGTAGAACGGGAGCGTCGCGGTGTTGAAGACGTCGGTGTAGAGGTCGGCGAGGTGCTCGGTGCCTGCTTCGTCGTGCGCTTCGGCGTTGGCTTCACCGGTCGGTTCACCGTTCGATCCGCCGGTCGCTTCGCCGTTCGCTCCGCCGGTCGCTTCGCCGTTCGCGAGGCCGACGAAGTCGAAGCCGATGTTGCCGAAGGCGAAGGCGTGACGGGTCTGTTCGACGGTGAGGTCGACATCGGGGATCGGGTTGGCGGTGCCGTCGACGACCGTCAGGGTCGTCTCACCGAAGCGGTGCTCTGTTGCGTGCGTCATCGCGCGTCCTCCGACGTCGTCGTCCGGGATTTGTTGTGCGCGCCAACATAGCACTCGGTTCGACCGACCAGTGGGCGCTCAGCTCAGTTCGGCTCGCGTGGGTGGGTCCGCGCCAGGTCGGCTCACGGTGATCGCAGCGCAATCCAGCGCGAGGCGTGCGAGCCCGTCCAGGTCGTCCCCGTCCAGGTCGCGGGGATGCTTGCCCGAGGCCAGGACGCCGGCGAGCAGCCCGGACATGAACGAGTCACCGGCCCCGACCGTGTCGGCGACCTCGACGACGGGAGCGGGCGAGCGCGTGTGGGCCCCGGCCGTCGCGAGTGCACAGCCGTTCGCGCCGAGCGTCACGGCGGCGAGCCCGACGCCGAGCCTCAGCAGGCCGTTCAGCACGGCGTCGACCCCGCGTTCCGGCCACAACCAGGCCGCGTCCTCGTCGCTGAGCTTCACCACGTCGGCGGATGCGAGCAGTGGCCGCAAGGCCGTGAGCACTGCGTCGCGGTCCGGCGTGACGGACGGCCGGACGTTCGGGTCGACGGACAGCAGAGCCGACGACGGCCGGGACCGCGCGGCCTCGAGGACGACCGAGGCACCCGGCGACAGCACCGCTCCGATCGACCCGACGTGCACGAGTCGCGTCAGCTCGGACAGGGCTACCGGGGCGAGCCGCCAGTCCAGGTCGAACTCGTAGCGGGCCACGCCGTGATCGTCGATCGTCGCGACAGCCGTCGAGGTCCGCTCGATCAGTGTCGCCGCGACCTGCACGCCGCTCGCCTCGACGTGGCGGCGGACGACCGCTCCGCGATCGTCGTCCCCCAGCGCGCAGACGAGGCCGGCGGGCACACCGAGCCGCGCCAGCCCGACCGCGACGTTCATGGGGCTCCCGCCCGGGTGCTCGACGCGGCCCTCCGAGCCCTCGATGACATCGACGAGGGCCTCACCGATCACGACGACCGTGTCCATGCTGCGTGCCTTCCTGCTGGCGGGTTGCTGGATCGACGGTGCGGCGGCCTGGAGGCGCGG